>NZ_JBEXSH010000118.1:0-6761 GCF_040613555.1 Streptomyces sp. NPDC006265 | reverse complement strand
CCTGCGGCGTCGAGTGCCCATCCGGATCCGCTTGCGCGCCCGGGGTGGATCTGCCGCACCTGCTGTGAGCGGCCTTGTAGGAGCCTGGGGAGGGGTGTCGGATCACTTGTGTGCGGCACCTCGGGCAGGGTGCAATTGCACATATTAAATTGACCCTTTGTAGGTGAGGTGTAAGTACCGCACTTTCCAAAACTCATGCGGTGACACCCGTCACATACCAAGCGGCTTGTTAGCTCCGCCGCGGGTGCGGTAGAGAAGCCTCCGGGTCCAGCGGCCCCTGTCCTGGCGGGTGTTGAGGCCGCTCGTGGATCATGCGGGCGCCCGGTTCCCGTCCTCCCTTGCCGGGGCCGCGACCTGAGGTGCACGCGGCGCCGACTCCATCGCCAGCCTCAGCAGACGGTGGCAGATCGGGCAGTGCCGCGTGAGGTGCCGGTACGACGACGCGGCCGACAGGTGCGCGCGGAGAAGGGCCCGCGTCTCGTGCCTGGTCGCTGCCGCCATACGCCACCTCCTGAAGGCCGCACGGGGAACGGCCCTGGTTCTGGGGTACCGGCGGAATGAGGGGCCGTCAAGACGGCGTGGGGAGGCCTGAAGGGCTTACGGCGAGGTCAGGGCATGCAAAAGAGCCCGGATCCGAAGATCCGGGCTCGTTCTGTGCGGTCCTGACGGGATTTGCTGTATCTGATCGCGGCTCTGCCGCAGGCGCGGCCTCCGGCTGCTCGGAGTGACGGTGCAGACGGCAAAGAGCCCGGATCCGAAGATCCGGGCTCTCGTTATGCGGTCCTGACGGGATTTGAACCCGCGGCCTCCACCTTGACAGGGTGGCGAGCACTCCAAACTGCTCCACAGGACCAGGTTTCGCGGCGCCATTCGTGCGTTGCGCTGCGAGAAGAGACTGTACAGGAGGGTGAGGCCCTGGTCGAACTCACCCTGTGTGCGGCTGCCGTTACGGCGCCGCCGTGTCGATCGCCTTCACGATCCGCTTGTCGGAGACGGGGTACGCCGTGCCCAGCGCGTGGGCGAAGTAGCTGACTCGTAGCTCCTCGATCATCCAGCGGATGTCCAGGACGGACGACGGCACCGGCCGGCCCTGCGGCAGCTGCTCCAGGAGCCAGGCGTACTCGTCCTGCATCTCGTGGACCTTCTGCATCCGTGTGGTGTCCCGCTGGACGTTCGTCGGCATCTGCTGCAGACGCCGGTCGGCCGCCACCAGGTAGCGCATCAGGTCCGGCATGCGCCGCAGCCCCGCCTCCGTCACGAAGCCCGGCTTCACGAGGGCGTCCAGCTGCGCCCGCACGTCCTGGAGGTTCGGCAGCAGCGCGGGGCTGCGCACGGCCTTCAGACGGCGCTCACAGGCCTGCCAGGCGGCCAGCACCTGCTGCACCTGCCCCACCGCGCGGACGGTCGTGTCGACGATCTCGGCGCGCACCTTGTCGTACAGCTTCCGGTACGACTCCTCGTCCCACGCCGGCCCGCCGAAGTCCCCGATCAGCTTGTCCGCGGCGGCCATCGCACAGTCGTCGAACAGGCCCTGGATGGAGCCGTGCGGATTCGCGGACAGCGCCAGCTTCTGCGCGTTCGTCAGCTTCTGCGAGGCGAACTTCGCCGGGCTCACCGGGATGTTGCGCAGAATCAGCCGCCGTGTGCCCTTCCACATGGCCTGCGTCTGCTCCGCCTCCGTGTCGAAGAGGCGCACGGAGACCGTGTCGCCGTCGTCGACCAGCGCCGGATACGCCTTCACCGGCTGACCGGCCCGCCGGGTCTCGAAGACGCGGGAGAGCGTGCCGATCGTCCACTCGGTCAGCCCCGAGCGCTCCAGGGACTCCCCGCCGGAGCGCTCGGCCGTCGCCGCGGCCGCCTGGGAGAGGGCCTTGCGGGCCTTCGGGCGCAGCCTGAGCTTCAGCGCCTCCAGGTCCTTGTCCTCGGCCAGTTTGCGGCGCCGTTCGTCGACGATCCGGAACGTGACCTTCAAGTGGTCGGGGACCTTGGACAGGTCGAAGTCGTCCGCCTCGAACGGCACTCCGACCATCAGTCTCAACGCGCGCGTCATGGTCGCGGTCAGAGGTTCCTGGAGGGGGACGGCCCGGTCAAGGAACGCCCTCGCGAAGTTCGGCGCGGGGACGTAGTTCCGGCGGATCGGCTTGGGCAGGGACCGGATCAGCTCCGTCACCAGCTCCTCACGCAGCCCCGGGATCTGCCAGTCGAAGCCCTCGTCGGTGACCTGGTTGAGGACTTGGAGCGGCACGTGCACGGTCACGCCGTCGGCGTCCGCGCCCGGCTCGAACTGGTACGTCACCCGGAACTTCAGGTTCCCCTGCCGCCACGAGTCCGGGTAGTCGGCCTTGCTGACCTCGCCCGCTTTCTCGTTGATGAGCATCTCGCGCTCGAAGTCGAGGAAGTCGGGCTGCTCGTGCCGCTTGTGCTTCCACCAGGAGTCGAAGTGGGCACCCGAGACGACGTGTTCGGGGATCCGCTGGTCGTAGAAGTCGAACAGCGTCTCGTCGTCGACCAGGATGTCCCGGCGCCGGGCCCGGTGCTCCAGCTCCTCGACCTCGGTGAGGAGGCGGCGGTTGTCCGAGAAGAACTTGTGGTGCGTACGCCAGTCGCCCTCGACCAGCGCGTTCCGGATGAACAGCTCGCGGCTGATCTCCGGGTCGATCCGCCCGTAGTTGACCTTCCGCTGCGCCACGATCGGCACGCCGTAGAGCGTGACCTTCTCGTACGCCATCACCGCGGCCTGGTCCTTCTCCCAGTGCGGCTCGCTGTACGTGCGCTTGACGAGGTGCGCGGCGAGGGGCTCGACCCACTCGGGCTCGATCTTCGCGTTGACGCGGGCCCACAGGCGGGACGTCTCGACGAGCTCGGCCGACATCACGAAGCGCGGGGGCTTCTTGAAGAGCGCCGAACCGGGGAAGATCGCGAACTTCG
Source organism: Streptomyces sp. NPDC006265 (assembly GCF_040613555.1). Taxonomy (NCBI): domain Bacteria; kingdom Bacillati; phylum Actinomycetota; class Actinomycetes; order Kitasatosporales; family Streptomycetaceae; genus Streptomyces; species Streptomyces sp. NPDC006265. Next base: position 3,833 of record NZ_JBEXSH010000118.1, on the reverse strand, counting down.
CGTTCCGCGCCCCGAGGTACTCGTTCTTGGCTGTGCCCCTCCCGCCCTCCCCACCGGCGTCCTTCACGTCCTTCATGCCGATGTGCGACAACAGGCCGGCCAGGAGGGAGAGATGGATGCGGTCGTCCGGGGCGTCGTCCTCGTTGAGATGGATGCCCATCTGCTTCGCGACCGTGCGCAACTGCGTATAGATGTCCTGCCATTCGCGGATGCGAAGGAAATTGAGGTACTCCTGCTTGCACATCCGGCGGAACGAGGACGACCCCCGCTCCTTCTGCTGCTCGCGGAGATGGCGCCAGAGGTTGAGGTAGGCCAGGAAGTCGCTGGTCTCGTCCTTGAAGCGGGCGTGCTGCTGGTCGGCCTGGGCCTGCTTGTCGGCGGGGCGTTCGCGCGGATCCTGGATGGACAGCGCGGCGGCTATGACCATGACCTCCCGTACACAGCCGTTCTTGTCCGCCTCCAGGACCATCCGGGCCAGCCGGGGGTCGACGGGCAGCTGTGCCAGCTTGCGGCCGGTGTCCGTGAGCCGTTTGCGGGGGTCCTTCTGGGCCGGGTCGAGGGCGTTCAGCTCCTGGAGCAGCTGCACGCCGTCGCGGATGTTGCGGTGGTCCGGCGGGTCGATGAAGGGGAACTTCTCGATGTCGCCGAGACCGGCCGCGGTCATCTGCAGGATGACGGAGGCGAGGTTCGTCCGCAGGATCTCCGCGTCCGTGAACTCCGGCCGGGCCTCGAAGTCGTCCTCGCTGTACAGCCGGATGCAGACGCCGTCCGACGTACGGCCGCAGCGGCCCTTGCGCTGGTTGGCGCTGGCCTGCGACACCGGTTCGATGGGCAGCCGCTGGACCTTGGTGCGATGGCTGTAGCGCGAGATCCGCGCGAAGCCCGGGTCGATGACGTACTTGATGCCCGGGACGGTCAGCGAGGTCTCGGCGACGTTCGTGGCCAGAACGATCCTGCGGCCGGTGTGCGGCTGGAAGACGCGGTGCTGCTCGGCGTGGGAGAGCCGGGCGTAGAGCGGCAGGATCTCCGTGAAGCGGTAGTTCTTCTTGGTGAGCGCGTCCGCCGTGTCCCTGATCTCCCGCTCACCGGAGAGGAAGACGAGGATGTCGCCCTTGCCCTCTGCCTGGAGCTCCTCCACGGCGTCGGTGATCGCGGTGATCTGGTCGCGGTCGGCGTCGTCGCCGTCCTCCTCCAGCAGCGGCCGGTAGCGGACCTCCACGGGGTACGTACGGCCGCTGACCTCGACGATCGGGGCGTCGCCGAAGTGCCGCGAGAAGCGCTCGGGGTCGATCGTGGCCGAGGTGATGACGACCTTGAGGTCCGGACGCTTCGGCAGCAGCTGCGCGAGGTAGCCCAGCAGGAAGTCGATGTTGAGGGACCGCTCGTGGGCCTCGTCGATGATGATCGTGTCGTAGGCGCGCAGCTCGCGGTCGGTCTGGATCTCGGCGAGCAGGATGCCGTCCGTCATGAGCTTGACGAAGGTGCTGTCCTGGTTCACCTGGTCGGTGAACCGCACCTTCCAACCGACGGCCTCGCCGAGCGGTGTGTCCAGCTCCTCGGCGACCCGCTCGGCCACCGTACGGGCGGCGATCCTGCGGGGCTGGGTGTGCCCGATCATGCCCCGTACGCCGCGCCCCAGCTCCAGGCAGATCTTCGGGATCTGCGTCGTCTTGCCGGAGCCGGTCTCGCCGGCGACGATCACGACCTGGTGATCGCGGATGGCGTCGGCGATCACGTCCTTCTTCTGGCTGACCGGCAGCTGCTCGGGGTAGGTGACCGGAGGCACGAGGGCGCGCCGGCCGGCCATCCGTTCCTCGGCCTTGCCTACCTCCGCCTCGATCTCGGCGAGCACGGCGGCCCGCGCCTCCGGTTTACGGATCTTGCGCGCACCTTCGAGCCTGCGCCCGAGCCGGTGCGCGTCGCGCAGGGACAGTTCGGTCAGGCGGGGGGCGAGGGCGCCGAGGGCGGGGGCAGGGTGCGTAGACATACGCGGTCCAGGATCTCATCCCGCCGAATTTGATGGCTAACGCTTTTGGTTCCGTGCACGAAGCCGAAGTAGGTCACCTCGGTGGCCCGCCGGAACTCCTCCGGTTTGACCTCGGGAACGGTGGCGAAGACGGTCGAGAAGGCGGCGTTCACCCACACGTCGATCGGGCCGAGTTCCGCCTCGACCCGTTCGGCCGCCGCGTCGACGGCCTCGGCGTCGGCGACGTCGACCACCAGGGGCAACGCCCGGCCGCCCGCTTCCCGCACGTCGCGGGCCGCGCCCTCCAGGCCTTCTTCCCCACGGGCGAGCAGGGCGACGGAGGCGCCGCGGGCTGCGAAGGCCCGGGCCGTGGCCCGGCCGACGCCGCCGCTCGCCCCTGTCACGACGACGACCTCGGTCTTGCCGCGCTTGTCTGTCATGACTTCCCGCGGCCCGGCAGGTGCTCGGCGTACTGCGTCACCTTCTGGCGTACGCCCTTGGCCGTGATTCCCGCCCTCTCGGGGTCGTGCAGAGCGGCCTTGGCGGCCTTCTTGCCCTGCTCGGCCATGATGTGCGGCGGGATCGGGGCGATCTCGGCGTCGACTTTGAACTCGAGCACGACCGGGACGTCGGAGGCCAGCGCCTCGTCCCAGGCGGCACCGATGCTCGCCGGGTCGTCGCACACGATGCCCTTGAGGCCGATCAGCTGGGCATAGGCCGCGTAGGGGATGTCGGGGATGGTCTGCGATCCGGGGTACTTGGGGTCACCGGACATGGCCCGCTGTTCCCAGGTGACCTGGTTGAGGTCCTGGTTGTTGAACACGCAGAAGACGAACGGCGGGGAGCCGGCCAGGCGGTCGAGGTACCGCTTGACGGTGATCATCTCGTTCATGCCGTTCATCTGGAAGGCCCCGTCGCCCACGAACGCGATCACCGGGCGGTCCGGGTAGGCGAACCGCGCCGCGATGGCGTACGGCGTGCCCGGCCCCATGGTCGCCAGCGTGCCGGAGAGCGAGGCTCGCATGCCTTCCCGGAGTTTGATGTTGCGGGCCCACCAGTTGGTCCCCGAGCCCGAGTCGGCGGTCAGGATGGCGTCGTCCGGCAGCCGCTGCGAGAGTTCGGACGCGACGGCCTGCGGATTGATGGTGCCGCCGAAGTGCTGGGCGGCCCACCGCTCACACAGGTCGTTCCATTCGACGACGTTCTGTTCGATCTTCTCCCGCCATTTCCGGTCCTCCTTGCGACGCAGCAGGGGGATGAGCGCCTTCAGGGTCTCCTTGGAGTCTCCCACCAGATGCGCTTCCATCGGGTAGCGGATGCCGATCATCCGCCCGTCGATGTCGATCTCCACACCTCGCGCCTGCCCCTCGTCCGGCAGCCACTCTGAGTACGGGAAGCTGCTGCCGATCATCAGCAGGGTGTCGCAACCGCGGATCATGTCGTCGCTCGGCTTGCTGCCGAGCAGGCCGATGGGCCCGGTGACGAAGGGCAGGTCGTCGGGCAGCACCTCGCGGCCGAGCAGGGCCTTGGCCACACCCGCGCCGAGCAGTTCGGCCACCTCGACCACCTCGGCCGTCGCTCGGGCAGCGCCCTGCCCGACGAGCATGGCGACCTTGCTTCCCTCGTTGAGGATGTCGGCGGCCTTGCGGACCTCGTCCGGGTCGGGCAGGACACGCGGGCGGCTCCAGCCGACACTGGAGAACACCGAGCCGTGCTTCTTCGGCGGCGAGGGCTGGGCGTCCTCCTCCTGGATGTCGTTCGGGATGATGATCGTGGCGACGCCACGCATGGTGAGCGCGGTCTTGAAGGCCCGGTCGATGACATGCCGGGCCTGTCCCGGGTGCACGACCATCTGGCAGAACTCGGA
>NZ_JBEXSH010000117.1:0-15022 GCF_040613555.1 Streptomyces sp. NPDC006265 | reverse complement strand
CGCCCCACGGGGGACGGCCGCCCTGCCCCGCCTCCGGTGTCCTCTCCGGAGCCGCTCTATGAACGACTCCAGCACCTTCGGCGGGCATATCCCCCTATCGGCGCAATCGACGTGCGGCCGGTAGCGGAGGTCCTCACTTCCTCAGCGTCAAGATCATCGAAAGCATCACTTCTGGTGCTGACAGAAGATCATCGGCGCACCAGCGTGGACAGGTGCCCGATGCTCAGCCCAAATGGATCCGACTCGCCTGCCAGCAGCAAGGCGACCGCATCCGCGAGGCCCGCGAGCACGCCAACCTGAGCCAGGAGAAACTCGCCGAGAAGGCCGAGTTAGGGCGATCGACAATTCAGCGGATCGAGGCCGGCGCCGGCATCAAGTACGTGCACCTGCTCGTCATCGCCCGAGCCCTCGATGTGCCCCTGGCCGAGCTGGTCCAGTGAGAGCGGCCCCGGCTGACGTCAGGGAAGACGCCGGCCGGGGCCGCGGGTTGAGCTGAGGTCAGGGCTTGGGCGGGGTCACGAACCCCCGTACAGGCCGCTGCTCCTTCGGGTCACGCGATGCAGGCTGCTGCGTGCGCTTCCACGCCGCCACCAGATCCGCGTAGCGCGGATCGATCCATTCGGACTCGGACACGGCGCCTCCCTTCACGCGGGCAGGCTACGCCACGCCGGGCTTCTTCGGCTTCGGCTGCACGACGATCGGGCACTCCGGGGCGTGCTGGCACTTCGCCGCCACCGACGCCAGCGTCTCGTCGGACGGCGGCCCCCACAGCTCCGCATCCGCCTCCCATCCCAGCTCCGCGATCTTCTCGCGGGTCCGGTCCAGGATCGGCGGGTCGTAGTTGGTGGGGTCGTAGCCCGGGAAGTGGTGCACGAAGCTGCCGAGGGACTCGCACAGCTCGGCGTACATCGCGGTGTGCAGGATGAGAGCGTGCCAGCCCTCGTCCACGATGCGCGACGGGGCGAGACCCACGCCGGGGTTCTTCGCGCAGGCCGCGACGAACTTGAGGCCCTCGTCGACGATGCGGCCGGCCATCTCCTCGGACATGTCCGGGTTGGCGTCCATGACCGTGCTGCGACAGCTGGCGAACCGCTCGTCGGTGATGAGCATGCGGGCGAGCCCGGGCAGCGCGTCCGGAGGCGTCGGGCCGGGGCCGGGGTTCGGAGGTACGCTCATGTGATCTCCTTCGCTGGTAGCGGATGGGGATGGCCCCGCCCGGGCCGGGGTTCTTCGCGGGATTCACCGGCCGGGCGGGGAGTCTCCGGGTTACGGGCGGGGCCCCTGGCGGATCAGCCGGTACAACACCCGCCCGATCTCGCAGCGGGCCGCGTCGTCGGTGCACTGCTCGCACATCGGGGCGTGCTCGAAGAGGCCGCGGTGTGCCCATGCGGCTGCGCAGCGCTGGCAGGCGCGAGGAAACCAGCTGCCTGCCGGTGACTTCTGCTCGCCGAGGTCGACGGCCGTCTCGGCGTTGAGCGGCCCGTCCTCGCACCAGACGCAGCGGGCGCCGCGTAGTTGGTCCTCGGTCGCGTCTGCGGCGGCCGGCAGCAGCAGGGCGGCTACCACGTTGGTGGGCACTACGAGGAAAGCTCTGGGCGATCCTGACGGCTGGGGTGCTGCGGCGGTACGGTGCGTCACGTCGACTCCTTGGCAGTCGGCCAGCCCCGGGGCCGTGCCAGCGGTCGCCGGGGTGTCGGTCGTTCCGAGCGCCCGGCGCCCTCCTCGGGGGTAGAAGACGCCGGGCCATCAACCGTCGGCCGAGGCGCGAACGGCTTGTAACCACCCAACCTCTGTGCGCTGTCGCGGGTAAGGGAGGACAGTGGAGCAGCGGTTGAACTGGTTGAACACGACTCGGGGGTTCACATGCCACGGCGACCACGCACACCGAACACCGTCCTCGCGGCCCTCATGCAGACGGCAGGAATCGGGAACGCCCAGCTAGCACGCAGGGTGAACGCGACGGGCCGCGAACTCGGCGTCACACTCCACTACGACAAGACGAGCGTGTCTCACTGGCTCGCTGGATCGGTCCCGAAGCCCGAGGCGCGGCCCGCGGTCACCGAGGCCCTCTCCCGGCTGCTCGGTCGCCCCGTAACGTGCGCTGAGATCGGCTGGCCCGACACCAAGGGCGCCGAGGCCAACGACCCAGTAGCAGGAGTGATCGACCTGAGCCGAGCCGACATGGACCCGTCCCGCCGAGGAGTGCTGAAGACCGGCATGTACGCGGCGGCTCTGGGCGTACCCAAGTTCGAGGACGTAACGGGGCGGCTCGAATCGGTGACGGCAGGCCGGACCGTGCACATCGGCAAATCCGACGTGGAGACCGTCCGCACGATGACCGACAAGGTCGCCGACATCCTGGACCAGGTCGGGGCCGGGCACGCCCGACCAATGGCCGCCGCCTTCCTCGTCAACACCGCCGGGCCCTACCTACGGGCAAGCGGAACGGATCAGGTCACCCGCGACATGCGGGCGGCCGTCGCTGACTTCGTGTACCTCACGGGGTGGATGGCCATGTACGAGAACCAGCAGGGCCTCGGGCAGAAGTACTACCTGCGCGCGCTGGAACTCGCCGGAGCCGCCGAGGACCACGTCACCTACTGCCGCACCCTGCGCGGGATGAGCTTGCAGGCCACCCACCTTGGCCACGGCAGCAAGGGGTTGGAGCTCGCGGATGCGGCGGCCGAGGCTGCGCCGTCTGCGGGGCCGCGCCTGGTGGCGTTCCTGCGCGGCCAGCAGGCCGCGGCGGCGGCGATGACGGGTGACCGGCACACGGCCCTGTCCCGGCTCACCGAGACTGAGACGGCGCTAGCACGGGCGGATAACCGGCGTGATGCTGTGGGCGGCTACGACCAGGCCGCGTACTTCTTCCACGAGGCTCACGTCCGTTGGCATCTGAAGGACCGTGAGGGGTCCATCCGGGCGTTGCGGCAGTCCAATGGGGTGCGGTCCCCACTGGAGCGTCAGGGGCGCGTGCACTGCCTCGGGGTGATCGCTGAGCGGCAGTTCCGTATGCGGCATGTTGAGGCCGCCTGCGAGACGTGGGGACAGTTCCTCGAGGAATACGTGACGATCAGCTCGGCGCGGGGTGACGAGCATCTGAAGACGCTTCGCAAGAGCCTGCCTGCGTACAAGAGACTGCCGGCGGTGCGAGCGTTGTCTGAGCGGGCGAGGGAAGTTGCCCGACTGAAGTCAGCCTGACCCCAGACATGACGAAAGCGGCCCCGCCCTCCCGAAGGAGAGCGGGGCCGCGGTCATGAGCCGATGTCGTGGAGGTAGGGGCGGACCTCGTCGGGTATGGGCTGCGGGGGCGGGGGCGGTTCGAGGCGCTGCTGCCGCATGTAGGCGACCAGGGAGCGCGCCCATCCGGCGATGTACCGCAGGGCGAAGTCCTGGGCGCCGAGTCGCGCCCGGTCCTGTTCGGCCTGCTGCCGGTCCTGCTCGACCTCCCTCCCGTTCCAGACGCGCGATGTGTTCGCTGAGCTTGTCCGTCACCACAGTGAAGTCGTCGCGCCGATCCGCTCCACGCGGGCGGCGAGGCTGCCGCCGGCCGATGACGGCGGTGACGACGCCGCCGGCCGCCGTGACGAGGGCAACGGCCAGGGCGCTCAGGGCGGTCAGCATCTCAGGTCTCACGCGGTAGCTCCGTTCGTGCCGGTGCTTCGTCCCAGCCGATCGCCACCAGGCACACGGTCCCGAACGCGCCGAAGAGGCCCGTGGTCGCACGTGGGGACAGTCACTGTCCGGGACGAGTTGTCGTGATCCGACACAGGCGGATTCCTTGTTCTGGCCGTCATCGGCCCTGGGCCGGCGTGCGATGGGAGTCCCGGCTCATTCCTCGTTCAAGAGCTCGGCCGCGGCCTTCGGATCCATGAGGGTCGACCAGGCTTGCTCGGCGGGAAGGAGGGGGCGGCTGGGGAGGGCGTACTCGGGATACCAGTCGGTTGGATCGCAGCCGGGGACATGGCGCAGGATGACCGCCATGAGATCGTCGGGGACGGAGCCGGTGATGCGCACGGCGACATAGGTCTCATGGCCGTCGTCGGCGCGTACGAGGATGCCGAGGCGGAAGGTGGGGAAGTCGGCGGCGTGTTCGTGCCCGTCGTGCAGTGATCCGCGAGCCAGCTCCCGCACAGCCGCAGCGAGATGGCGGACGAGCCGGGTACCGGCTTCGAGCTGGTAGCGATCGCGGTCGTTCTGGTCCGGGAGGAGATGCCCGACGTACGTCCTCGTACTCAGGGGCTGACGTTCTTCGGCGTTGTAGCGGGCCCGTGCAGCCCTCGCAGTCGTCTCCAAGGCTGAGTAGAAGTCGTCCGGCGACCCGTCCTCGCGTTGCCCGGCGGCGATGAGCCAGGGCAGGTCCTCGTCTGTCCAGACCGCTCCGCGCCAGCGTTGGACCTTGACTTTGAAGAGCACCTCATCATCGATCGAGCGGATCCGCTCCTGTCCGGCCTCGCCGTCGGTGAAGCGTTCCCGTGCCTTGGCCAGGAGCGGATGATCCAACTCATCGAGCGGCTCCCGGGCTGACGGAAGCGGTAGTTTTAGGTCGTCGCGGAGTGCGCGCAGGGTGGGTCGAGCGGGCCGCACCGATCAGTCGTCCTTACCTACTCCGCCGAGTTCCTTGATCCGCTCCGGCGACAGTCCGGTGAGCAGCGAGACGCTCGATTCGACAGATCCGTCAAGCTTGCGCATCTTCTCCAGCATGTTGGCCCGAACCTCCTCACGGCGGATCTCCAGGTAGGTTCGAACGGCCTCCGCGACCAGGTCCTTCTTCGTCATCCCTAGAAAATGGGCGCCGTCCGCGATCAGCTCGTCTATGGCCGCATCGACCTTCAAGGGTGCTGTCGTCCGGGTTGTCTTACTCCGGGCTTCCTCTGTGATGCTCACGCTTACCTCCTCTGGTACCAGAAGGTACTCCTATCCTCCTCTACTTGCGAGCGACGAGTGGACAGGAAGAGTGGACAGGGGGATGCCTCAGGGAGATCTGAGGCCCTCAAGTCGGTGGCCTGCGGCTCTTGAGTGCAGGACTTGTGCCGCACCGGACGAGGACACCGCGGACGCGATGCGGGCGCCTTGACGAGGCCGAGTCGGAGGCGGTCCGCCCCGAGCCTCACTCTGGGAGGCTGCGTCGCCGTATCCGTGCGATCACCGACGCGCTCGGTGAGGCGGCTGCCCTGAGCGCCGCCGTCGTCGCTTCGCGGTCGGCGTTCGACGCGCTCGTCTCCGTCGGCTGACCTCGGGCACGTGCGCAGCGGGCGGTCGGGCGTGAGCGATGCGTGAGCGGATGATGCGGCAGAGGCCATCACGGCGTGGACCGAGTGCAAAGCGGGACCCGTCTTGACCAGGTGGTTCCGGACGCCGAAGAACCGTCCGGAACCACCCGTCATGCTCTGGCCAGGACTTTTAATCCATTGGTTGTGGGTTCGAGTCCCACAGGGCCTACAAGGAAGCCCCGGTTCGGATCGTCTCCGGACCGGGGCTCTTGTCGTTGCCGTGGGCGTGTCAGCCGGTGGTCAGCATCCCCGACCGCAGGCGGGCGACCGTGCGGGAGATGAGCCGGGAGACGTGCATCTGCGAGATGCCGAGCCGGGCGCCGATCTCCGCCTGGGTCAGCTCCTCCACGAAGCGCAGGTGCAGGATGAGGCGCTGGCGTTCGTCGAGTTCGGCGACCAGGGGGGCCAGGGCGTGGAAGTCCTCGACGAGTTCGAGGGCCGGGTCCTCCTCGCCGATGAACTCCGACAGCGTCGTGTCGCTCTCGTCCGGGTCGCCGGTGACCGTCGCGTCGAGGGAGGACGACAGGTAACCGTTGGCGGCGATCTGGGCCTCGACGACCTCTTCCTCCGACAGGTTCATCAGGGCCGCCAGTTCGGCCACCTTCGGCGCGCGGCCGAGGCGGGAGGCCAGTTCCTCGGTGGCCTTGGCGAGTTCCGTACGGGCTTCCTGAAGGCGGCGCGGCACGTGCACGGCCCAGGACGTGTCACGGAAGAACCGCTTGATCTCACCGATGATGTACGGCACCGCGAAGCTGGTGAACTGCACCTCTCGGGAGACCTCGAACCGGTCGATGGCCTTGATCAGCCCGATGACGCCGACCTGGACGATGTCCTCCATCGACTGGCCGCTGGTGCGGAACCGGCGGGCCGCGAAACGCACCAGCGACATGTTCATCTCGATGAGTGTGTTGCGGGCGTACTGGTATTCGGCCGTGCCCTCCTCGAGCACGGCGAGCCGGTCGAGGAACTGTCCGGTCAGCCCGCGCGCGTCCTGCGGGGCGAGCTTCTGGGGCTCGGCGATCTGCGGCAGTTCCTCACCGGTGCAGGTGGCGGAATCCGTCGTCGTGCCGATGCGCATGGTCGCCGTCACGGGCCCTCCCTCTCGTTCCGGCCCGCTCCGATACCCCGACAGGCCACCTCCAGCGCCGTTACCCGCCCTCGCTGCGGTCATGCCCCGCATGTGCCCCGGCGAGACGTTGACCACAGTCGGCGCAGGTCGAGGCGGTGTCGGGGTACTCGGACCCGTACTGCGACGGTACGAGCAGGGAAGGCGGGCGGTGGAGTGCGGGAGAGAAGGCCGAGGGGCTCGTGGAGCGGACAGTTGTCGTTTGGCAACTATAGGCGGAGGGCAACAGCCCAGGCATGCCGAACGTGCGCGGGGAAGAGGCCGGAAGGGACGACTCCGTGCGGCGGCGCGTTATTCAGGCAGTCCGGGTACCGGACGAGCGGGAGTCTTCGGAGTGGTCGTGTATCTGGGCCGCCGCCGCGTCGCAGAACGCCTCCAGCCCCTGCAGCAGCGCGACCCGCTTCGCCGCGGGCATCTGGTCGAGCACCGCGCGCAGCGCCTGCTCCCGGCGCACCCGCAGGTCGGCCAGGAAGGCGCGGCCGTGGCCGCTGAGGTGCAGGCGGACCTCGCGCCGGTCGGCAGAACTCACCTCGCGTTCCACGAAACCGGCCGCCTGCAGCCGGTCGCACAGCCGGCTGGTCGAGGGCGGTGTGGAGGCCAGGGAGTCGGCGAGCGTGCGCAGGTTGATGTCCTCGTGGTGTTCGAGGATGAGCAGCACCCGCAGCTGGGACGCGGAGGCCGGCGCGGTCGAGGCCCGGCCCCAGAGGACTTCCAGCAACTCCGCGGCCGTGGAGGTCACACGGGCGACCTCTGCTGGCTCAGGGCGGGGTCGGAGGGAAGTCACAGTCACACTCTCGCAGGCACCGGCATGGCCGTCAGCGTACTAGGCGTGAGCTGAACCGCCCGGGACCCGCTTCCCGGCCGTGGACAAGAACCCGTTTCGAGGACGCGTAGGCGTCCCACCGAGGATGGTGAACAGACCACCGTGACCACGATCACGAACAGATTCGTGGCCGCCGAGCGCGCCCTGCGCACGGCGGCCCCCCATCAGCTGCTGGACGCGGTCCGTCGTGTACTGACCGATCAGTACGCGGCGGACTCCGTCGAGCTCTTCCTCGCAGACTACGGACTGACGGTGCTTCAGCCGGTGTCCGTGCTGCCGCACACCCACGGGCCGGTGTCCGTGCACAACAGCCCGGCGGGCCGGGCCTTCGGCGCGCAGGAGCCGTATGTGGAGGCCCTCGCGGGCGGCCTCGTGCGGGCCCACCTGCCCGTCACCGTGCGCGGCGACCGGCTGGGCGTGCTGACCGTGACCCTGCCCGGCGGCGAGCACGCCGAGGGCGGGCTGGGCGAGCTGACCGAGATCGCCGAGGTGCTCGGGCACGAGGTCGTCGTGGCCGAGCGGGACACCGACCTGTATCTCCAGGCGCGCCGCCGGGACCGGCTGACGCTCGCCGCCGAGATGCAGTGGCAGCTGCTGCCGGGCCGCTCCTGCGCCCGCCCCGAGTACGAGCTGGGCGCGCAGCTGGAACCGGCGTACGCGATCTTCGGCGACAACTTCGACTGGTCCGCATCGGCCGACCGGCTCAGCCTCTACGTCACCAACGGCATGGGCGAGGGCATAGAGGCCTCCCTGCTGACGAACCTGGCGATCAACGCCCTGCGCAACGCGCGCCGGGCCGGGCTGTCCATCGACGACCAGGCGGCCCTGGCCGACCAGGCGGTGTACGCCCACTACCGGGGCCGCTGCTACCTCTCCGTGCTCATGCTCGAGTTCGACCTGGCCACCGGCCGGGTCCGCGCGGTGGACGCCGGGTCACCGCAGATGCTGCGGCTGCGCCGGGGCGGGGTGGAGCAGGTGCCCTTCGACGCCCAGCTGCCGCTCGGCATGTTCGAGGAGACCGACTACGTGATCCAGGAGTTCCGAGTCGAGCCCGGCGACCGGCTGGTCTTCGTCAGCGACGGGGTCTACGACGTCGCCTCCCCGGGCGGCGAGGCCTACGGGGACGCGGCCCTGGCCCGGGCGATCCAGTCGACCCGGCTGCTGCCGGCCGCCGAGGTGCCCGGGGCCATCCTGCGCGAACTGACGGGTCACCGCGGCCGGTCGACGCCGGACGACGACGCCCTCGTGGTGTGTCTGGACTGGCGTGGTCGGTAAGGGACGGGGAAGGCGCAGGTCGGGGGCGCCCGTGGGCAGTTGTTTGGTGGTGCCGGACGCCGGCACTAATGTTTGTCATACGGCAAGTAATGGCTGAGGCGCTGTCGCGTGACCTCGGTCGGGCCCGTGCAAGGGAGCGATGCAAGTGTCGGTGTCGGAAGAGAACGAGGAACAGGAGCCGGCCGCATACCAGGTGAGCGCCTTTCTGGAGCGGCGACGTGAGCAGATCGCCCAACGCTGGGCGGACGCCGCGCTGTTCCGCATGGTCTTCACCGTCTCCCGGGACGAGGCGGTGGAGGCGGGCAGGGCGGTGGCCGCCGCCCTGGCGGCGGTGGCGGCCTCCGGGCGGCTGGACGACGTCCGGGCGTCCGGATTCGAGTCCGTGCGCGACCAGTTGGGGCGGATGGCGGCCTCACGCGCCCGTACGGGCATCGACCCGGACGGAGTCGCCACCGAGGTGGCCGCGCTGCGCGAGCCGGTGATTGAGCTGCTGCGCGCCGAGTTCCCGGAGCCCTATGCCCCCGAGGCGCAGGAGGCGGTGGTGGCGCTGACCGTGCTCATGGGCACGCTGCGCCTGGTCGTGCTGGAGACGACCGTCAGCGCGGGCGAGGAGCTGATCGCCCGGCAGCGCGAGCAGCTGCACGAGGTGGCCACCCCGGTGATCAAGCTGTGGGAGAGCACCGTCGCCGTGCCGCTGATCGGGACCCTGGACAGCGCGCGCAGCCAGGTGGTCATGGAGAGCCTGCTGGACGCGATCGTGGCCGAGCGCGCCCGGTACGCCATCCTCGACATCACCGGGGTGCCCACGGTCGATTCGCTGGTCGCCCAGCACCTGATGAAGACCGTGGCGGCGGCGCGGCTGATGGGCGCCGAGTGCATCGTGTCCGGCATCCGGCCCGCGATCGCGCAGACCATCGTCCACCTGGGCATCGACCTCGGCACGGTGCTCACCCGTTCGAGCCTGGCGGACGCGCTCGCGTACGCGCTCAGCGAGCAGGGGGTCGAGATCGCACCGCTGAGGGCGGTCGGCGCGGCGGCGGACGCGGGTACGCGGTGACCGCCCTCGCGGGACCCGGCCCCGTGGGCGGGCACGGCTTCACCGTGCCGGTCCTCCAGCTGGGCGATGTCCTGCTGGTCACACTCCAGGGCGAGTTGCACGACGGGATGGCGGAGCAGCTGCAGCAGGACATCACGGCCCGGATCTCGCACAGCAGGGTGAGCGGGGTCGTGATCGACATCTCCGGCGTGGAGATCGTCGACTCCTTCCTGGGCAGGGTCCTCGCCGAGATCGCGGCCGGGGCCAAGCTGCTGGCGGCCCGTACGGTCCTGGCCGGGATGCGCCCGGTGGTTGCGATCACCCTGGTCGAGCTGGGGCTCACCCTGCCCGGCCTGCGGACGGCCCTGGACGTCGAACGTGCGATGGAGATGCTGGGCGTGACCACGCGCCGGGGCGAGAGGAGTCCGTGATGCAGGCTTCCCGCCATGCCGGTCCGGCCAGCCTGCCGATCGGCTCGGACGCCGATCTGGCGTGGGTGCGGCAGCAGGTCCGGCAGGCAGCCGCCGAGCTCGGGTTCGGGCTGGTGCAGCAGACCAAGCTCGTCACCGCGGCGAGCGAGCTGGCCCGCAACACCCTCGTCCACGGCGGGGGCGGCCATGTGCGGATCACCTCTCTGGGCACCGGTCCGTCGCACGGGCTGCGGCTGGACTTCGTCGACACCGGGCCCGGCATCCGAGACCTGGACCAGGCGCTGACCGACGGCTACACCAGCGGCGGCGGGCTCGGGCTGGGCCTGAGCGGCGCCAAGCGGCTTGTGCAGGAGTTCGAGGTGGACAGCCGGCCCGGTGAGGGGACCACCGTCACCGTCACCGCCTGGGCCACCGTCGTACCGCCTTCCCGGACGGTGCCGTGATGAGCAGGGTCTGGGACGTGCCGGTGGACGACTCGACCCGGGTGCGGGACGTGCGGGTGGCCGCCGAGGAGGCCTGCGCCTGCGCGGGCCTGCCCCCGGGCCGCACCGCGACCGCCGCGCTGGTGGCGACGGAGCTGGCCACCAACCTGCTGCGGCACGCGGACGGCGGGCGCGTGCTGATCAACCTCGTCGAGCGGAGGCACGACGACGGCTGCCGGACGGCGGTGCAGCTCGTCTCGCTCGACCACGGCCCGGGCATCCCGGACGTCGCGGCGGCGATGCGCGACGGCTACACCACGACCGTCGCCGCCTCGCTCGGCGCCGGGCTGGGCACGTGCCGACGCATAGCGAACGACTTCGATCTGCACAGCGCGCCCGGCCGGGGCACCGTCGTGACGGCCCGGATCGGCCACGAGCCCGCCGTCCGCAACCAGGGGCCGCCCCCGCCCGGTCCGCGCGCCGGGGGTGTCAACGTCCCGCTCGGCCAGGCCGAGCACTCCGGGGACGCCTGGGGCCGGGTGTGTGGCGGGGACCGGCTGACCCTGCTGCTCGCCGACGGGCTGGGGCACGGGGTGAAAGCCGCCGAGGCCTCCGCCGCGGCGGTGAAGGAGCTGCGCGGCCTGGCCGAGCGACCGCCCGTCGAGATCCTGCGGAGTCTGGGCCGGGCGCTGCGGCCCACTCGGGGCGCGGCCGTCGCCGTGGCCCAACTGGACATGACCGCAGGGAAGTTGAGCTTCGCCGGGATCGGCAACGTCGGCGCCCGGCTGCGGACCGACGGCACGTGGAAGGCGCTGCTGTCCCATCCGGGCATCGTGGGCGCGCAGGCCCCGGCTTCCGTGCCCGTGCAGCGCGTTCCCTGGCACGCGGACAGCCTGCTGGTCCTGCACAGCGACGGCCTGCCCAGCTGCTGGACACCGCCCGACGACGGCGTGCTGCCGGGCTGCGATCCGGCGGTGGCGGCCGCGGTGGTGCTCCGGGACGCGGGCAGCGCGGCCCGGCCGGTACGGGACGACACCTGTGTGGCGGTCCTGACCGCCGGCGGCGTGAGCCGCCACGGCTCGGGGACTTGAGGGGGCGGGGATGACCGGCGGCGTCGCGCGGTGCGGCTGCATCGGCCGGGTTCCACGGCCCGCGAGCGGCGGGCGCACGGCGGGTCGCGCAGGGCGTGCGGCCGACCGTCCGCACAGAATCACGGCAGGCGGGACCGCGGAAGCGCCGCCGAGACTCACCATGGTGCGGTCGGCCTGACCGGCGAGCGGTCACCGTCCCCGCGGCCGGGCTGCGTCGCGGGGGCTCGCCTTCTCGACACCGCAGCCCCTCGCGCCGGAACTCACTCCGCCCCACCGGTGCCCGGCGCCGTGTCCTGGGCCGCCAGGAAACCCCGCAATCCCCTGCTCAGCGCCGCCCGTTCGGCCGGTTCCATCGCTGCCAGGGCCGCGGCCAGGGCCTGGGCGCGGCGGTCGGCGACGTCGCCCAGGATGTGCTGTCCGTGCGTCGTGAGCCACAGTTGCACCTCCCGGCGGGTGTCGGGGTGCGGGGTCCGTTCCAGCAGGCCGGCCGCCGCCAGGCGGTCGCAGAGGCGGCTGGCCGTGGGGAGGCCGATGTCCAGTCCCTCCGCCAGGGCCGTCAGGTTCAGTCCGGGCGCCGCCTGCACGGTGTGCAGCGCCCGCAACTGGTGCAGGGACAGGCGCAGGGACGCCTCCTGCGCGGCGATCGACCACAGCGCCGTCAGGCTCTCCACGGCATCGGCGATCTGCGATGCGACGGCCTCCGGGCCATCGCCCGGTCCCCTCGCCCGGTGGTCGCCGGGGCCGCCGAGATCGGTCACGAAACGGTCACTTCCATAAAGCTCCGGGTACTGATGAGGTCGCCCTCTTTCAAAGGCTGTACCCGATGAACCGAGCTGCAAGCAGCCCGGTTCGGAACCCGGCCGGACCGGTAACGGCTCAGCCGGCGCTGAGTTCCGTCAGCGCGGCGAGCGGCAGCGTGTGCTGGGTCTGGAGGACCTTCGCGCGCAGGTAGCGGACGTTGTGGGCGGTGGTGAAGACGCCCGTGGGGATCCGGTCGCGCACGTCGGCGCCCAGGGTCCGCAACTGCTCCGCCTTGTCGGGGTTGTTGGAGAGCAGGTCCAGTTCGCCGATGCCCAGGGCCCGGAGCATCTGGGCCGCGGCCGTGTAGTCGCGGGCGTCCTCGGGCAGCCCGAGCGCCGCGTTCGCCTCGTAGGTGTCGAGCCCCTGGTCCTGGAGGGCGTACGCGTCGAGCTTGTTGTAGAGGCCGATGCCCCGGCCCTCCTGGCGGAGGTAGAGAAGCACGCCGCCGCGCTCGGCGATGCTCTCGACCGCTTCGCGCAGCTGCGGGCCGCAGTCGCAGCGGGCCGAGCCGAACACATCTCCGGTCAGGCACTCGGAGTGCAGCCGCACCAGCGGGATCGGGCCGGGCTCGCCGAGGACCACGGCCACGTGCTCCTGGCCGTCGGCCAGCCCGTGGAAGGTGACCAGCTCGGCGTCGGCCTCGTAGCCGTCGTGGAAGCGCAGCGGGACCCGGACGCGGGAGCGCGGGGTGGCGATGACGGCGGGGGTGTCGGGCATGCGGGGCCTCCGGGTTCCGTTTCCTGTTCGGCTGCACAGCCGTACTGCTTCAGATTTGAAGCAGATCCACGATCGGAACCCTACTCGTGCTTTAAATTTGAAGCAACGAGGGAGGGGGCGGTGTGATGCGCGTCACCAGTACGTCACGAACAGGCCGGCGACGACCTCCGCCGCCACGGCACGTCGTCCGCCGCCGGCCGGGTCCCGTCCTCCTGAAGCGCCTGTGCGATCACCGTGGAGATCTCCTCCAGCTGCCCCACCTGCTCCTCGCTGAGCCGGTCGAACACGAACCCCCGCACCGTCTCGACATGCCCGGGAGCAGCCCTCTCCAGCACGGCGAACCCCTCGTCGGTCAGCGCGGCGATACTGCCCCGCTTGTCGTAGCGGCAGGCCTCGCGCCGCAGCATGCCGTCCTTCTCCAGCCGCGTGACGGCGTACGTCAGCCGGCTGCGCGTGATCTTCAGCCGCTCGGCGAGATCGGTCATGCGCAGCCGCCTTTCCGGGGACTCCGACAGGACGGACAGGATGGAGTAGTACAGGTGCGGCATGCCGGCGTCCTGCTGGAGCTGCCGGTCGATCGCGTCCTCCAGGAGCAGTGAGGCGGCGATGTAGGCGCGCCAGGCGCGCTGCTCATCGGGGGTGAGCCAGCGAGTCGTCATGCCACCAGTGTAGGTTTGTTTCAAACTTGAACCAAGCCCCTCCCGTCCCGCCGTCCCGACCAGCAGCGGAGCATCGATGCCTCACCCGTACGTCCTGCTGTCCGCCGCCGTCTCCCTCGACGGCTACCTGGACGACACCGGACCCGACCGTCTGCTCCTGTCCAGCCCGGCCGACTTCGACCGGGTCGACGAGGTCCGGGCCGACGTCGACGCGATCCTGATCGGCGCCGGCACCATCCGTGCCGACAACCCGCGGCTGCTGGTGAACTCGGAGCGGCGCCGGGTCGCCCGCATGGCAGCCGGCCGGCCCGAGTACCCCCTCAAGGTCACCGTCAGCGGCTCCGGCACCCTCGACCCGGACGCCCGCTTCTGGCACACCGGCGGGGAGAAGGTCCTCTACACCACCGACCAGGGCGCCGAACACGCCCGCGCCCTGGGTCTGGCCACCGACGTCGTCCCGCTCGGCACCGACCTCGACTGGCGCCGGCTGCTCACGCACCTGTACGACGTCCGGGGCGTACGGCGGCTCATGGTCGAGGGTGGAGGACTGATCCACACCCAGCTCCTCACCCAGGGACTCGCCGACGAACTCCAGCTGGTCCTCGCCCCGCTCTTCGTCGGCGACCCCCGGGCCCCCCGCCTCTTCGGCCCCGGCGGCTACCAGGGCGGCCGGCTCCGGCTGCTGGAAACACGGCAGATCGAGGACGTGGTCCTGATGCGCTACGAGCCGACCGCCCCGGGCACCGGCCGGCTCCCCGCCGCCGCCGACCACCACTGGCTCGCCCTCGCCTGCGAACTGGCCGAGCGCTGCCCGCCGTCGGACACGGCGTTCAGCGTGGGCGCGGTCGTGGTCGCCGCCGACGGCACGGAACTGGCCCGCGGTCACTCCCGAGAGACCGGCGACCCGGTCGTGCATGCCGAGGAGGCGGCCCTCGCCAAGATCGACCCGGCCGACCCGCGCCTGCCCGGCGCGACCGTGTACAGCAGCCTGGAGCCGTGCGCCCGCCGCGCCTCACGCCCGGCCCCCTGCGCCCGGCTGATCCTCGACGCGGGGGTACGGCGGGTCGTCACGGCCTGGCGCGAGCCGGACACCTTCGTGACGGACGCCGACGGCAGCGGCCTCCTCGCGGCCCGGGGGGTGGAGGTCGTCGTCCTCCCGGAACACGAGGAGCGGGCGAAGGCCCCGAACCGTCACCTGCCGGGCTGAGAACCGGCCCGATCGGTGGGTGTGCACGAGTGGTCCCGCGGATGGCGTACACTGGAGTCACAACGACGCGGGGTGGAGCAGCTCGGTAGCTCGCTGGGCTCATAACCCAGAGGTCGCAGGTTCAAATCCTGTCCCCGCTACTGAAGGCCGAGGGCCGGAAT
>NZ_JBEXSH010000116.1:0-15023 GCF_040613555.1 Streptomyces sp. NPDC006265 | reverse complement strand
CAGGGGCTCCCCGGCGTGGTGCAGGGCGGCGAAGGCGGTGGCGGCTGCCGCCGGGCCGGACGGCTTCTGCTGCGGATCTGCGGTCATGCCGCCACGCTAAGCCCGGCTCACTTCGGCGCGGACCGAAGTACGGCGGACGTCGGCGAACCCGAGGAAGCAGACGGAGCGCGGTCCGAGGGCAGTCGTAGGGCGGCAGACCTCAGTCGACGTGCACGCCGGACCCGTCCAGCCGGACCCGTACGTCGGGCCCCTCGCTCCAGCGGATCGTCAGTCCCCCCTGCCCGGAAGCGGTTACGGCGACCGTTTCCGTCAGCGGGTCGGGGCCCACCTCGGCGGTGAGCCGGGCCAGGGCGACGAACAGGGTGGTGTCCCCGGTGGTGACGCCGGTGAGGTCGTCATCGAGACCGACGGCGGGCAGCAGTTCGGCCCGGGTGCCGTCCGGTGCGCTCCAGCCGGTCACCCGAACCGCCGTC
The DNA here is from genome assembly GCF_040613555.1 of Streptomyces sp. NPDC006265. NCBI lineage: Bacteria > Bacillati > Actinomycetota > Actinomycetes > Kitasatosporales > Streptomycetaceae > Streptomyces > Streptomyces sp. NPDC006265. Next base: position 14,550 of record NZ_JBEXSH010000116.1, on the reverse strand, counting down.
CCCGGCGCCGCCCCCGCGACCAGATGCGCACGCACCTCCACCGCTCCGCGCGCCAGCACCACGCTCGTCACCCGCGCTCCCCCGCCGGCGGTGTGCCGGGAGGCCGCCCAGCCCTCGCCCACGCCGAGCGGTTCGATGCCGGTGCGGCTCGGGTCGCCGGCGACCAGGACGCTGTTGTCGTACGCGTCCGAGGGCATCGTCACCGTGGAGTACGCCAGCCGCGTGTAGTACGGGTCGTAGCGGACGTCCTCGCTGCCGTGGTTGTGCAGGCGGACCACCCCGTCGGAACGGGTGGACTGCAGAAGCCAGTTGGGCGGCCCCACGGGGGTGACACGGTCCGCGCGTTCGGCGGGGGCGGGTTCCTCCGGCGCCGTCCATACCTCGTGGTCCGGGGGCAGGAGCAGGCCGAGGAAGCCCTTGCTCGCCCAGTACGGGGAGGCCGGGCCCGAGTAGCCCTGGAGGACGGACTCGTCGGGGCCGTGCCAGCCGAGGGACAGCAGGCCCCGGTCGTCCACCGCGCCCCGGTCCAGGAAGTACTTCAGCGCGCCCGAGGCCAGCCGCCGGGTTCCGCCGGGGGACAGGGGCGTACGGCCGGTCAGCGCGCCCAGCCACAGCGGGGCCGTCGTGGCGAAGCGGTAGGTCAGCGAGCGGCCCTGGTGCATGGGGGCGCCGTCGCCGCCGAACAGGCGAGCGTAGTCCGAGAGGTGCCGGGAAAGACGGTCACCGTACAGTGCCAGCAGTCGCTCGTCCTGCTCCAGCCAGGCGTGCAGCACCGGGTAGAGGTGCATCGCCCAGCCGTTGTAGTAGTCGTACTTGCGGCCGTCGCCGTCGGTGTACCAGCCCTCGCCGACGTACCACTGTTCGATGCGTTCCAGGCCACGGTCGACGGCCGCGCGGGAAGCGTCCGGCTCGTAACCGATTTCGGCGAGAAAGCCGCCCACGGTGACCGGGAACAGCTCCCAGTTGCAGGGCCAGGGCTCGGCCGTGAGAGCGTCGGCCAGCCAGGCGGCCGTCCGCTGGCGTACGTCGTCGTCGAGGCGGTCCCAGAGCAGGTCCCGCGTGAGGCGGAGGGCCAGGGCGATGGACGCCGCCTCCACCAGGGGCTGGCTGCGGTCCTCGATGCGGGGCCAGACGCCCGAGACGCCGGCGGCGAGGCCGGTCGCATAGCGTTCCAGGGCCTTGTCGTCTCGGCGGAAGGCGGCGAGCAGCAGGGTGCGGGCGTAGCCCTCCAGACCGTCGGAGAGGCGGCCCGACCAGCTGGCCCGGTCGCCGGGCAGGTGGTAGAGCGCGCGGTCCTCGCTCGCGTACGGCTCGACGGCGGTGAGCAGGGAGTCGGCCGCCGCCTCCCAGTGGGCGCGGGTGTAGCCGGTGAACGGGGACGTCGTGCGGTCGGCGGGAGGCAGCTGCATCGGTTGTCTTTCGTGCTCGGGCCGGTCGGAACGGATCAGACCTGGAGCGCCCCGGTTCCGGTCGGGGCGCCCCAGGGGTTCATCCCACCCGCACCGTGCCCTCCGGCACCAGATGCAGGGTGACGAGTTCGTCGCGGACGAGGCCCGCGTAGGCCATCGCACCGCGCACCGACGTGTGCGTGTTGTCCCGCGCCTCGTTGGTGAGGTAGAGCGCCTTGGAGCCTTCCACGCCGAGGGACTCCACCAGCGCCTTGGTCTTCGCCGTGAGGTCGATCAGCGGGACGTCCCGCGCCGCGGCGACCGAGCGCACGACGGCCGGGTGGTCGACACCGAGGCCGTTGACCAGGAGCGCGGTTCCGTTGTTCAGCGTTCCGTCGGGATTGAACCAGCGCCGCACGATGGGAGTGACAAGGACCGGCTGTCCGCCCCGCTCCCGGATGCCCGCCACCAGAGCCTCCAGGTTGGCCCGGTAGGTGGCCTCGTCCGTGGTCTTGTCGTTGTGCGCGAGCTGGACCAGGACCGGATCGCCGGGGCGGATCAGGGGCCGTACGGTGGCCCACAGCTGCGGGTTCCCCAGATAGGTGACCGTACTCTCCCCGGAATCGGCGTAGTTGGCGACGGAGACGCCCTTGCGGAGGTACTGCGGCAGCTGCTGGCCCCAGCCGGAGTACGGATCGCCGGGCTGGTCGCAGACGGTGGAGTCGCCGACCAGGAAGATCTGGCGGGCGTGCCGGGCCCGCTTGACCTCGATGCCGGCGAGGGCCGGGGCGGTGCCGCCGATCCTCAGGTCGAGGCCGGGGGTTCCGTCGGGGCCGGTGGGCTCGCCCTCGGGGGTGCGGACGTTCACCGTGAAACTGCGGGTGACGCGTTTTCCGGCCGGTGCGGCCGTCTCGGGGAGCAGGGAGCGGCGGGTCTCACCACTGAGGCTCGTGCTGGACGCCACTTTCCCGCCGACTGTGACCCGTACGTCGTACGTGCCCGGCGGGACGTCGAAGTGACAGGTGCCGGCGGTGCAGTGGGCGAGGCCCCGGCCCCCGCTCCCCGCACCCGCGTGGGCGGGTACGGACGACAGCGCGGTCCCCAGGGTCACCGCTGCCACGACGGCGATGCTGAAACGTCTCACTCCAGGCTCCTCCCGGCACACGACAAGACCTGGAGGGGGACCGTACCGCTCCGGACAAGCGCTTTCTAGTCTTCCAGCAGCATTCACCAGATCTCTGGCCATGACTGAGTGAAAGCCCTTTCGCGAAATCGATTCAACTGTCACTCTCGCTCCCACCGCACCCCCCACCTTTCGCAGGAGGCACCCCCCATGCCCGGAGCCACGAACGGACCGGTCGGCCGCCGCACCGTCGTCCTCGCCGCCACGGCCGGTGCCGTCGGCGCGGCCCTCGCCCGCCCGGCGCACGCCGCCGGTTTCGGCTGGACCGACGACGGCGCGAACTACGTCGTCGACACCGGCGCCCAGCTCGTCTTCAAGGTCGGCAAGTCCACCGGCGACCTGACCTCCCTGGTCTACCGGGGCACGGAGTACCAGGGCTACGGCGGCATGAACTCGCACATCGAGTCCGGCCTCGGCACCTCCGCCGTGAGCATCAAGCAGTCCGGCACGACGATCCTGATCTCCGTCACGCATGGCGCGCTGAGGCACTACTACGCGGCCCGCAGCGGCGAGAACAACGTCTACCTGTGGACCAACAAGGCCGACACGTCCGTCACCGCGAGCCGGTACATCGTGCGGGTGCGGAAGGGGGCCTTCCGCAACGACGAGCCCGACTCCTACACCTACGCGCCCACCACCATCGAGGCCTCGGACGTCTTTCGCAAGTCCGACGGCCAGACCCGCTCGAAGCACTACTCCAAGCGGCGCGTCATGGACTACCACCACATCGGCTGGTCCGCCGGCGGCGTCGGCCTGTGGATGGTGCGCAGCAACCACGAGAAGGCCGCCGGCGGGCCCTTCTACCGCTCCCTCCTGCGCCACCAGAGCGCGGACGGCGGCGGCCTGTACGAGATCCTCCACTACGGCCAGAACCAGACCGAGGCGCAGCGCTTCGGTCTCCAGGGGCCGTACGTCATCGCCTTCACGGACGGCGGGGCACCCTCCTCCGCGCTGTACGCGGGCACACTGACCACGCCCTGGGCCGACTCGCTCGGCATCGCGGGGTACGTGCCGGCGAGCGGCCGGGGCAAGGTTGCGGGCGTCGGGATCTCCGGGCGGAACACGGCGTACCCGTACACCGTCGGGCTCGCCAACCCGTCGGCGCAGTACTGGGGTCCGGCGCGTTCCTCGGACGGCTGGTTCTCCCTTTCCGGTGTGCTGCCCGGGACGTACACGCTGACCGTGTACAAGGGCGAACTGGCGGTGTACACCACGTCGGTGAGCGTGTCGGCGGGCGATACGACGACCCTGAACACGATCGCGATCCCGTCCTCCAACGACCCGTCCAACGCGGGCGCGATCTGGCGGATCGGCGACTGGGACGGCACGCCGGGCGGGTTCAAGAACGCGGACCTGATGACGTACGCGCATCCGTCCGACGTACGGGCCGCGTCCTGGACCGGGAACGTGGTCGTCGGCAGCGGCCAGACGGCGGCCTTCCCCTGCTACCTCTGGAAGGACGTCAACAGCGGGATCCTGGTGTACTTCAAGCTGACGGCGGCCCAGGCGGCCGCCGCGCACACCCTGCGCATCGGGGTGACCACGGCGTACGCGAACGGCCGGCCCCAGGTCACCGTCAACGACGCCTGGACCTCGGCGATCCCCGCCCCGCCCACCCAGCCGGACACCCGGTCGCTGACCAACGGTTCCTACCGCGGCAACAACCACACGTTCACGTACGGCGTCCCGGCGTCCGCCTGGAGGACGGACACGAGTCAGTACAACGTGCTCAGGATCGACGTGGTGAGCGGGTCGGGGGCGAGCGGGTTCCTCAGCGCGGGGACGGCGGTCGACGCGATCGACCTGCTGGCCTGAGCGCCCTGCGGACCGCCCGGGTCGTCATGACCCGCGCGTCCACTGCTGGTTGGTGCCTCCGTTGCACGTGTACGTGATGATCGCGGCACCGTTGGCAGTGGACGCGCCGCTCACGTCGAGGCACTCGCCGCTCGCGCGGGACCTGACGTTCACGTACGAACCGGTGGTGGTCAGCGACCACTGCTGGTTCGTCGCGGAGGAGGCGCAGTTCTCCTGCGTGACCGTGCTCGCGTTCTCCTGTACGCACAGGCTGCTGTTCCTGACCATCAGCTGGTAGTAACCGCTTCCGACGGACTTGAACCAGTACTTCTGGTTACCGCCGCCGTTGCAGTCGTACTGCTTGATCTGGGCGCCCGCCCAGAGCGACTGGCTCGTGATGTCCGCGCACTTGGAGGAGTGGCGGGCGATCAGCGTGTTGTACGTGGCGGCGGTACCGGTGACGGTCCCGGCGGCCGTGTCGATCGTGACCTCGGGTGACCAGGCCATGGACATGGTGGTCGAGTTGGAGAAGGTCAGCGGCAGCCACACGTACCGGGAGTCGTTGACCGTCCCGCCGAAGGAGTTGCCCCAGCGGTCGCCCAGGTAGAGGTACGACGTGCCCGAGGTGCCCTGCACGGGCAGAACGAACGCGGTCTGCGAGCCGTACGCCGTCGAGTCGCCGATGTTCTTCATGGCCGACCAGGGGCCGGCGATGCTGGTGGCGGTGGCGTACTGCTGCTGGTTGGGGTTCCAGCCGGTGGCGCCCGAGGTCAGCATGAAGTACACGCCGCCCCGCTTGAACAGCGCCGGGGCCTCGCGGTGGCCGCCGGGCCAGGGATTGGCCACCAGGCTCGCGATGCCGGTGTAGTCGGCGGTGAGGCGGTAGATCTGGAGGTCGTAGTTCTCGCGGGCAGCGGAGATCATGTAGCCGGCGCCGTCCGTGTCGACGAAGACCGTGATGTCGCGGGACATGTGCTGGCCGAGCGGCCGGAAGCTGCCCTTCCAGGTGTAGTTGCCGTCGACGGTGTCGGAGACGGCGACGGCCGCGCGGGCCTCGCTGTAGTCGGTGCCGTTCTCCTTGTGCATCCACATCACGAACGTGCCGGTGGAGGCGTTGTACATGACCTTCGGCCGCTCGATGTTGGCGGTCGCGAGCTCCGGGTCACTGGTCTCGGTGAGGACGTGGTTGCGGAACTCCCAGTTCTTCAGGTCGGTCGAGCGGTAGGCGTCGACGTACCGGAAGGTGTTGTCGGCGTTGCGGTGCTCACCGAACCAGTAGTAGTAGGAGCCGACCTTCAGGACTCCGCCACCGTGCGCGTGGACGGGGGTGCCGGAGGCGTCCGTGAACTGGGTGCCGTTGGTGATCTTCTGGGGCGCGGCCTGGGCGGGGCCGGCGGTGGCGAGGGCGCCGAACAGTGCGAGGCCCAGGGCGAGAAGAGTGGCGTACACACGTCTCATGTCAGTCACCTGCCGTTGCCGTGTCGGCGACCGGGACGCCGAAGTCGGGGGTGCCGTCGCGCTTCCAGCCGAGCTTCTGGACACGGGTGTGGCGGTTGGGGTCGTTCAACGGGTCGCCGTTGATCTCCTTGTACTGCCGGGCGTGGTAGACGAGGACGTCGGTGCGGCCGTCCTCGGCGACCGTGAAGCAGTTGTGGCCGGGGCCGTACTGCTTGGTCGTGTCGTTGCTGGTGAAGACCGGGGTCGGCGACTTGGCCCAGCTCATCGGGTCCAGGAGGTGGCTGTCGGCGTCGGCGGTCAGCAGGCCCACGCAGTAGTTGAAGTCGGTGGCGCTGGCCGAGTACGTCATGAAGAGGCGGCCGTTGCGCTTGAGGACGTACGGGCCCTCGTTGACCCTGAATCCGATGCACTCCCAGTCGTACTCGGGAGTGGAGAGCCGCACCTGCGGGCCCTTCAGGGTCCACGGGTCGGCCATCTCCGAGAGGAAGACGCCCGTGTTGTTGTCCAGGCCGGGCTCGTGCTGGGCCCAGGCGAGGTAGCGCTTGCCCCGGTGGGTGAAGGTCGTGGCGTCCAGGGAGAAGGTTTCCCACGCCGTCTTGACCTGGCCCCTCTCCACCCAGGTGCCCTTGAAGGGGTTGGGGTGGGCGTTCTCCAGCACCCATATGCGGATCGCCCAGACGTCCTCGGCGGGCGCGGAGGCGAAGTAGATGTACCACTTGCCGCCGATGCGGTGCAGTTCGGGCGCCCAGATGTGGGCGCCCATGGGGCCGGTGGCGTGGGCGCGCCAGATGACGGACTCGTCCGCCGTGCCGAGGCCGCGCAGGGTGCGGGAGCGGCGCAGGATGATGCGGTCGTACTCGGGTGCGGTGGCGGTGAAGTAGTAGAAGCCGTCCTTGTGCCGGTTGATGTGGGGATCGGCACGGTTGTGGACCAGAGGGTTCACGAAGGGGGCCGGCTTCGGACGCCCGGCGGTCGTTCCGGCAGCGCTTTCTCCCCAGGGTGCTGCCTCGGCGACGCCGGGGAGGGCGGGGACGGCTGCCAGGGCGCCGGCGGCTGCGGCGCCCCTCAACAGCATTCTGCGGCTGGGGGGTTCGGGCAGAGCGTGGTCGCGGTCGCGGCTCATGCGGTGGGGCCTGCCTCTCACTGGGGACACACGGCGTCGTCGTCGGATGCGACGTCTGATATCTCGAACACCATCTGTCATTACGAACGCCGAAAAGGTAAGGGGGTGACACGAGGAGGTCAACGGGTCTGACGGGAGGAACACGTCGGGCTTGGTGACGAACACGCCCGGCTCGTTTCGGAAACAGCGGCCGCCGAATTTTCTGTTATCGGCGGAGACATGGCCCGTCTCCGGTCATGTGCGCAGCCTGATCCACACCACAGCAGCGGCCGCGGGCGTCCTCGCGGCGGTCGCGTCCCTGGTCACCGCTCCCCCGGCGGTGGCCGCCGGCGCCCGTGACGTCACGGCCGAGGTGCTGGCCGGCCGGGACGTGACACTCGGCGGCGACACGGTCGTCACCGTGCCGCCCGGGACGACGACGTACGACGGCGTGTTCCGCGGCGAGGGCACGCTCACGGTGCGCGGCAGCGGGACGCTGATACTGACCAGGGACAGCGACTTCACGCTCCCCCGGGCCCGGCAGCGGCAACGGGTGCGGACGGCGGGCGGCAACCACCCGTACGTCACGGTCAGCCGGCCCGACCCTCCGGCGGTCACCGTCGAGCGCGGTGCGACGCTCCAGTACGGCGACGGCGGCACGACCGGTCTGATCGGCCACTTCCCGTACGGCACCCCGGCGTTCCGCCTCAACCAGGACAACATCCGGGTCGACGGCACCCTGCGCCTCTCCCTCAGGAACGCCTACACCCTGGGCACCATCAGCGGCTCGGGCCTGATCACACAGCCCAGGTTCCTGTGGGGCACGTGGGACCTGCCGGGCACCCACTCCTTCTCCGGGGTGATCGACAACGGCACGCAGGCGAACGCCGGGCGCCCCGAGTACGCGACCTCGCTGCCACGCGTCCGCAAGATCCTCAACCAGGGCACCTGGACGGTCGACACCCCGCTGGGCCGGACCGTCACGATGGGCATGGACTTCTACCAGCGTGAGTACGGCAGCGACATCAACGTCCAGTCCCGGCCGGGCGGCGAGGTGGTCCTGACCGGCCAGTACAGCTGGTCGGACCAGGGCGGCGACACCGATCCGTCGCTCAGCGACCCGGGCCTCAACTGGACGCCCGCCCGCAAGAACGTCAACAAGCGCGGCACCAACATCAAGGGCGCGAACGTCCGGTGGGGCGACGGCACGACCGACCGGATCTTCATGCCGGGTACGGCGGAGACCGTTTACATCAACTTGCTGGCGGCCCGGGAGCGTTCCCGGCTCACCTTCGACTACAACGGCCCGGTGACGCTCGGTGCCCCCATCGGCGGCGGCAGATTCCACGACACCCTGTCGGCCCCCGGCGCCGGTGACGTCGTCATCGCGGGCACGCCCGGCAACGACGTGACCTTCGCGGCCGTCCAGTTCTACGACGGCTCCACGACGGTGGAGAAGGGCGCGGTCCTGCGCCTGGGCAGCGGCAGTCGGGGCGGCGACGGCGGCCTGTACACGGGCGGCACCCACTACCGGCTCGTCAACGACGGCGCCCTGGTCCTGCGCAACACGACCAGGCCCCTCACCCTCTCCCGCCTCGCCGGCAGCGGCTCCCTCACCCAGTCGGGCACCGCCACCACGACCCTGACGGGCGGGGCGGTGACGTACACCGGACCGACCACGGTCTCCACGGGCACGCTGGCGCTGCGTGGCGGAGCCACCCTCACCCACAGCAGGGCGATACGGCTCACCTCGACCGGGGCGAAACTGGACGCGGGCCGGCCGGGCCTGCGGGTGGCGACGACGCTGACCGGCAAGGGCACGGTGAACGGCGCGGTCACCAACGACGGCACGGTCACGACGGGCCTCACCGTCAACGGCCCCTACACGCAGAGCCCGAAGGGCTCACTGGTCCTGCGGAACAAGCCGCTGACCGTGACGGGCCAGGTCCGGCTGGCCGGGGGCCTCGACGTCTCGTCCGCGCCTCGGGACGCCTCCGAGATCACCGTGCTGGACCACAGGGGCGAGGCCGGCACGTCGGGAACCTTCACCGGCCTGAAGGAGGGCGCCCGCCTCGACCTGGCCGGCACCACCTACCGCCTCACCTACCGGGGCGGCGACGGCAACGACGTCGTCCTCACCACCGACCGCGCTCCCCACCCGTCCCGCACCCCCTCCGCGCCCTCCGCAGTGACCCCCCGCAGCGCCGGCGCCGCACCACACCCCGGCTTCGGCTGGTGGCCCTACGCCCTGGGCTCCGCCCTGATCATCAGCCTCGCGGTACCGGTGGCGACGCGGCGGGGGCGGGGCGGGCGGCGTGGCGGGCGGCATGCGGGCCGCGCGCGGCAGTGACCCGGAGGCTCGGCCCCGGGTGCGGTGAGCGTGAGGTGGCCGCCGTCCGGGGTGATGAGGGGGCGGACGACGGCCAGCAGTGGATCCCGGCGCTGCGTCCGGTACACGCTTTCCTCGCTGACGACCATGAAGCTGCGGTCGTGCGCCAGTCCCGCCGGGGTCAGCAGCGCCTCGCGCACCGACGTACCGGCGCAGCCCTTGACGGGGTAGTAGGACAACTCGACGACTCGGGCCATGACCTTCCGTTCCGTAGGGCGGTTCAGCGGTTCAGCGGCCGCTGGGGGCTTCGGGGAACCCGAGCCGGGGCGCCAGCAGCCGTGCCTCGGCCGCCCGTTCGGCCAGGTAGGCCAGGGTCAGGCCCCGTTCCCGGTAGCGGAGTTCGGCCGGGACGGTGCCCTCGCCGCCGTAGGCCACCGGCTCCTCGTCGGCCCGGGCCAGCATCAGTGCCGTGAGCCAGTCGTACTTCACCGCGCAGGCACACACGCCGAGCCGTACGAGGGCTTCGTCGCCGTGCCAGCCGCTCCCGCGCAGCCCCTGCACGTAGGCGTCGTACGCCGCCTTGGCCAGGCCCGGCAGGTCGGCGGCGGGGACGAACAGGTCGAAGACGCAGTCCGGGGGGTAGTTGCCGAGGTCCTCGCCGAGGGCGCCGTCCCCGGCGAACGCCCAGTCGAGCAGGACGCCCGCGCCGGGGCCGTCCGAGCGGAGGTTCGCCGGCCACTGGTCGAGGTGGCACAGGGCGCGGGGCAGCGACTCCATGACCGTGAGGAACCACTCGCGGTCGTGATGGAGGCGGACCATGTCCTCACGCAGGCCGGGCGGGAAGTGCCGTCGGATCAGGGGGTGCTGCCACGCCTCGTCGGTGTCGAGCAGGGCCTCGCCCGTCGTCTTCCCCGCCGTGTAGTCCCGCAGGAAGCGCCGCGAGAGCCACGGGGTGTCCTCCCCCGCGCCCACCGTGCCCTGTGCGGCGCCCAGCCGGTGGGCGTGGTCGACGTGGCGGGTCAGGGGCCAGACGGTCGCCGGTTCGCCCGGCACGTCCTCCAGCCACAACGCCACGTCCCCGTCGGGGCGTTCGGCGCACTCCAGGAGCCGGGGCGCGCGGATGCCGTGCCGCTGCCAGACCTGGGCGAGGCCGGACCGGTAGACGTAGGCCTCGCGGCGCCAGAAGTTCCAGTGGCGCGGATCGTTGGACGCCGACCAGTTGACGCCGGTCTCCTTCGTGCGTGTCAGGACCTTCAGGACGGCCGAGCGGTCGCCGCCGGTGACCCGCCACACCCCGGCCGTGACGCCGTTCCACGGGTTGTGTGTGAGCGGCTCGAACACCGCCCTGTCCGCCGGGACTCCCAGGACCTCACGTACTTCGGCATGCGCTGCAGCGACCTCGGGCATCCCCCGATGCTATGCCGCCGCCTCCGCCGTGTCCTTGCGTCCGCGCAGCCACACGTACACCGGGATTCCGGCGAACAGGAACAGCACGCCCTGGTACACGGCCGCGTACCCGGCACCGGCGATCAGCCAGAACGAGAAGCCGAAGGAGAGGACCGCGACCGTCAGGTCCCGGGCGAGTCCGGCGGGGCGATGGGGGCCCCTCCCGCTCGAGCGAAGCCGAGAGTGGGGGAGTTCGCGGGTGCCGCGGGCCAGCCAGTACAGCTGGGCCGCCGCCGACAGCAGGTACGGCACGCAGCCGGTGAACGTGGCGATCAGGACGAGGACGCGGAAGGTGGTGTCCGGGCCGGCCGTGTAGTTGAGGGCGATGAGGAGGCTGCCGAGGACGGCGCAGGCCCACACCCCGAAGCCGGGGACGCCGCCCTTGCCGAGGCGGGCGAAGGGCGCGGGGAAGAGGCCGTCGCGGGCGGCGGCGTACGGCATCTGCGCGGCCATGAGGATCCAGCCGTTGAGGCAGCCGGTGATCGAGGCGACGGCGACCAGGGCGATGGCGGTGCCGCCCCAGCCGCCGCCGGTGATCGCGTTCACGGCGTCGGCGAACGGGGCGCCCGAGTCGACGAGCCGGTCGTGCGGGACCAGCCCGAAGACGGCGATCGTGCCGAGGACATAGACGAGGGCGGAGGCCAGGGTGCCGAGGACGCTCGCCCGGCCGACCGTGCGCTCGGGGTCGCGGACCTCGCCCGCGCTGACCGCGGCCGACTCGACACCGAGGAAGCTGTACAGCAGCAGCGCGGCGGAGGCGGCGAGCGCGCCGGAGACGCTCTGGCCGGAGGCGTTGAACGGGCCGAAGTTGTCCGCGTCGACGAAGAACAGGCCGATCGTGGCGAGCAGGAGCAGCGGTACGAACTTCAGGATCGTGGAGACGACCTGCACCGCACCGACCCAGCGCGTGCCGGCGAAGTTCGCCGCGGCGGGCAGCCAGAGGGCGGCCATCGCGACGAGGGCCTGGAGGGTGTGGTTGCCGTGCAGGGGTATCAGGACGTCGACGTAACCGACGACCGCGACGGCCAGGGCGGCGATGCTGACCCAGCACATCGTCCAGTACGACCAGGCCGACAGGAACCCGGCGAACTCTCCGAAGGCGTCCCGCGGGTAGACGTACAGGCCGCCGGTGACGGGGCTGCGCCGTGCGAGCTTGCCGAAGAGCAGCGCGAGCAGCGCGGCTCCGACCGAGAGCACGAGGAAGGCGAGCAGGCTGATCGTGCCGTAGGGGGCGACGGTGGCGGGCAGGGCGAAGATGCCGCCGCCAATGATGTTGCCCATGACGAGGGCCGTGGCGGCGGCGAGGCCGAAGGTGCGGCGGGGGGCCGGGGCGGGGGCGGGGGCGGCGGCCGGGGCTGTCTCGGCGGCCGGGGCCGGCTCGGGGGATTCGGGGCCGGTGGGTTCGGCGGCCCCGGTGGGGCGGGGGACGGTCATGGGCGTTCCTGTACGAGCGGAGGGGGAGGGCCGTGATCGTAACCCGCTGTCCCACATGCTGGGCGACCTGTTCACACACTGGACATGCCCGGCTGGGGTCCGCGGCCGTTTCTCGACTACCGTCGTCGGCATGACCAGCACCCTCACCCTCGCCGCAGCCCTCGCCGCCGGGACGGTCGTCCTCGACGGCGGCATGTCCAACCAGCTCGAGTCGGCCGGGCACGACCTGAGCGACGAGCTGTGGTCGGCGCGGCTGCTCGCCGAACAGCCGGAGGCGGTGACCGAGGCGCACCTCGCCTACTTCCGGGCTGGGGCGGACGTGGCGATCACCGCCAGCTACCAGGCCACGTTCGAGGGATTCGCCAAGCGCGGGATCAGCCGTGACCGGGCGGCCGAACTCATGGTGCTGAGCGTGGAGTCGGCCCGGGAGGCGGCCCGGCGTGCGGCTGTCTCGCGGCCCTTGTGGGTGGCGGCGTCGGCCGGTCCGTACGGGGCGATGCTCGCGGACGGCTCGGAGTACCGGGGACGCTACGGGCTGAGCGTGGACGCGCTGGAGCGTTTCCACCGGCCGCGTCTTGAGGTGCTGGCCGCGGCCCGGCCCGACGTCCTGGCGCTGGAGACGGTCCCGGACGCCGACGAGGCCGCGGCCCTGCTGCGGGCGGTTCGCGGGCTCGGGGTGCCGGCCTGGCTGACGTATTCCGTCGCCGGCGACCGCACGCGTGCCGGGCAGCCGCTGGAGGAGGCCTTCGCCCTGGCCGCGGAGGCGGACGAGGTGATCGCGGTCGGGGTGAACTGCTGCGCGCCGCAGGACGTGGAGGCCGCGGCGGCGACGGCAGCGCGGGTCACGGGCAAGCCGGTCGTCGTCTACCCCAACAACGGCGAGACCTGGGACGCCGAGGCGCGTGCCTGGGCCGGCCGGTCCACCTTCACCACCGGCCAGGTGAAGGGCTGGCAGCAGGCGGGGGCACGGCTGATCGGCGGCTGCTGCCGGGTCGGCCCGGACGGCATCGCGGGCATCGCGGGGGCCCTGGGAGCGGCATAGCCCCACGGCATCGCGGGGCGGGGCAAGCGGCATACCCCATAAGGCGTCGCGCCCTGCCCCGGCAGTACGCGCACACCACTCCTGCGCTCCCCTCCCCGCTGCTAGCCTCCGTCATGGGAACCGGTTGCTACGGCGTTGCCGCAGTTCCCCAGGGGGTGGCGCGGACCGGTGCCCGGAGAGACGAGGCAGGCATGACGAGGAAGAGCGGGGACGCGGGCCGCAGCACCATCCGGGACGTCGCGGCGCGTGCGGGGGTCTCCGCGTCGACGGTGTCCCGGGTGCTGGGCGGGGCGTATCCGGTGAGCGCGGCGACCCGCGGGAGCGTGATGCGGGCGGTCCGCGAGCTGGACTACGTGGCCGACGCCCGGGCGAAGGCGATCGCCGGGGCCGGCACACCCACCCTCGCCTTCGTGCTGGAGGACATCACCGGCCCGTCGTTCGCGCACATGGCCCACGGCGTGGAGCGCGAGGCGACCCGGCTCGGCCATCTCTGCCTGGTGTGCAGTACGGAGGGCGACGTCCGGCACGAGCTGGAGTTCGTCGAGATGATGCGGGCCCAGCGGGCGGCCGCCGTGATCCTGGTCGGCGGCACGGCCGACACCCCCGAGTACCGCGAGCGCACCCACCGCATGGCCGACTCCCTGGCCTCGGCCGGTTCCCGCCTGGTCCTCTGCGGCCGGCCGCCGCTGGCCCCGGGCGCCCCGGTGACGGTCATCGAGTACGACAACGAGGGCGGCGCCCACACCCTGGTCGCCCACGTGCTCGCACAGGGCCACAGCCGGGTGCTGTACCTCGGCGGCCGGGCGGACCACACCACGGCCCTGGGCCGTGAACGCGGTTACCTCGCCGCGCACCGGGCCCGCGGCCTCACCCCCGACCCGTCCCTCGTCCTGCACGGCGACTTCACCCGGGACGCCGGTCACCGTCTGATGCGGCAGGCGATCGAGGACGGCCTGGAGTTCAGCGCGGTGGTGGCGGCCACGGACATGGTCGCGGCGGGCGCCCTCACCGCGCTGCACGAGGCGGGCCTGACGGTGCCGGGCGACGTCTCCCTCGCCGGGTACGACGACATCCCGTTCGCCCGAGACCTGCACCCCGCCCTGACGACCGTTCACGTCCCCTACGAGGAACTCGGCCGTCTCGCCGTCCGCACGGCCCTGGAGCGCACGCCGGGCGCTCCGGACGAACACCTGCTGCTGGGCACGCACGTGGTGGTGAGGGACTCGGTGGGGCCGCCCGGGTCGCGCTAGTGCCGCGGCAGGCAACGTTCGCCCCGTCACGACGCCCGGCACGCTCCCCCAGGCTCTCGACTCCGCTCGAGCAGGGGGTACCCCCACTCGCCGCACCGGCCGAAACCCCGAGTACGTCCAGTAC
>NZ_JBEXSH010000115.1:0-15079 GCF_040613555.1 Streptomyces sp. NPDC006265 | reverse complement strand
GGCTGCCCGACAAGCGGTGGGTCACCATCGGGGTCTGCCAGACGGGCGACATGGAGGACCATCTGCGGGCACGGACCAGGCGGCCAGGCCCGCGCCCGCGAGCAGCAGCGCGCACAGGCTCAGCGACACGGCCGAGCCGCGCCCGGCGGTGCGGTACGAGATGACGGGGACGTGGCTCGACTCCGGGGCTCCGTAACGGCGGTGCAGCGCGCGGAGCGCGTCGAGCTTCGCGTCGAAGTCCGGTCGGTCGTCACGCGACCCGCTCAGCGGCAGCGGAAGGCGCCGTGCACGTCCGCCGCGCAGCATCACGCTGATGCGGTGTATCTCCTGTCCGTGGCGCCCGTACTGCACGTATACGCGCAGGTCGGCGACATCGCGCCACGGCACGCTCAGGCGGCGCAGCAGCGTCCGGGAGCGCAGGCCGTACGCGTCGGCGCTCACCTGGACGGTGGCCCCGTAAAGGCACGCGACGCCCACCAGCGCCACAAGCAGGCCCAGGCACGCCCACACGTCGACGAGCCTGCCCCGGTACGCCATGCGCACTACGGCCAGGCCTGCCCCGGCCGCCCCCAGCCCGACGAGGAACCACAGGAGGCGCGTCTGAAGGGGACGGCAGGTCACTTCTCGGCCGCTGGTCATGCGCGGAATCGTGCCATCGGCCGGGCTGCACCCGCTTGTGCGCTGCCCGGCAGCTTTCCGGCCCGCAACGCTGCCGGACCGGGTACGTCGTGAAGCCCGGTTCGCCGAGTGCCGCGGGCGGCGGCAGGACTCGCCGCACGGGCGGGGCATCGGTCGCCCGGCCGCGGGCCGGCTCATCCCCGTCACCCACGCTGCGCGGCCCGTCACGGCCCGATGGTCGTCCAGCCACGCACGCGTATACGGAACCGTGACCGTCCCGCACTCCTCCCGCCCGCAACCCCTGAGCTGTCCCGTGTGTCTAGTGCCCCGACAGGCTCGGTCGAAGGAGGGACCCCCATGCCCGGTCGCAGAGGTACGTCGCTGATGGCGGTGCTGGGCGGGATCCTGGTGCTGGCAGGGTGCCAGAATCCGTCAGGTTCCCACGTGGGCGCGGGCACCCCTCCGAACGGCGCTGCCACCACGCCCTCGGCATCCGCCACCAACACACCCACGGATCCGGCCACCACCACGCCCACGCCGTCGCACACCTCTGCCGCCCCGGTCAGGGCCACCTCACCCACCCCCTCCGTAACCCCTCCCATGTCCGCGAACCCCGACTGCCGCAATCTGACCGTCAGCAGCGAAGTGAAGGCCGCCGTGACGAGGGCGTACCAGGGCAGCTTTCCCCGCTTCGTCCATGTGCGGCCGGTGCCGCACCAGTTCTTCTACGGCCAGTGCGGCGGCGTCCGCTACGCCGCCACCCGCTTCGAGGCCACCTCCGGTGCCACGCACGAGGAACTCGTGGGCATGCAGGACGAGGGCAGCGCCACCAAGTACTTCCGCAGCGCTGCCGGGGGCAGCTGGATCTACGTCGCCAGCGACGGCTCCCCTCGTGGGCCGCACGGCTGCGGTGACGTCCCGCAGATTCCCGGAGCCCTGTCCGCGACCTGGGGAAACTGCCCGGTCGTGCGGTGAGCGCGGTCCGCCCGCCCGGAGACTTCCGGGTTCCGGCAGTGACGGTGGACCCGGCGTCGGGCAGAGTTCGCGCAGATGAAGTACGGAAGGGGAGCGGGACGTGGTGGTTTTCCTGTGGTGCTGGATCGGCCTGTTCACTGCGGTACTGCTGCCTCTCGGCATCGCCATGCTCCGCGGCTGGGCACCGAGCAGGGCGCGCACACGGTGGTCCCCGGCGCGGATCCGGGTGCAGGGGGTCTCCGCGCTCGTCCTTTACGTGGGTGGCCTGGTGCCCGCGGTGGCCGAACTGGCGGGCATGCCCCGTGAGGCCGCCGACATCCTGCTGGCCGCGACCGCACCCCACCTGGTGTTCCTGAGCCTGGGGCTGCAGGGCGGCGCGGCCCTCTCCGACTGGTTCGGACGACGGACCGTGCCGTGGAAGGGTCCGTCCGGGCCGCCGCCTCGGCAACTCAGCTGACCCCCGTCCGGAAGGCGAGGACCCATGGTGCTGAAGAGCGGGGCGAAATGCGCCGTGCTCGTGGTCGCCGCCTGAGCCGTTCCCCCTCGATCGTCGGTCACCGGGTGCTGCGGCCGCTGCCGGAGCCGGCCGTGGGATGCGGGATGCCGGGGTTACGACGGTCACAGCCGGAGGGCGAACCAGGTGGTCTTCCCCTGCTCGTCGGGGCGGACACCCCAGGTGTCGGCCAGGGCGTCGACGAGGATGAGGCCGCGGCCGGATTCCTCGTCCTGGTCGGCCAGCCGTGGCTGGGGCAGGTGCGGGCTCAGGTCGCTGATCTCGACGGCGAGTTCGGTGACGGTGCGGCGCAGGTGGAGGACGACAGGGCCTTCCGCGTGCTGGACGGCATTGGTGAGGACCTCGGAGACCAGCAGTCGCACGTCGTCGGCTTTATGGGCGCAGCCCCAGGCGGTGAGGGTCTCGACCGCGAAGGAGCGGCCCGCGCAGACCGCGGAAGCAGTGGCCGGTAGTTCTGTACGGGCGATGTCCAGCGGGGCGGCGGGGAGCTGGGCCAGAAGGAGGGTGACGTCGTCGTCGTGGCCCTCGGCGTCGGGCAGCAGCGCGGCGAGTACGTGGTCGGCGGCATCCTCGAGGCCGTTGGAGAGCGTGAAGGCGTCATCGAGGGCCGTGATGAGCTTGTCGATCTGGTACTCGATGTCGCTGCCGGGGGTTTCGACCAGGCCGTCGGTGTACAGCACGAGGGCGGCGCCGGGTGCGATGGCGGCGCTGGACTGCTGGTAGAGGATGTCGCCCACGCCGAGAGGGGCGTTCACCGGTGCGGGCAGCCGGCTGACGCCGCCGCCGGGGGCGGCGACGAGGGTGGGAAGGTGGCCGGCGGAGCACAGGGTGACGGAGCCGGCGTCCGGGGCGATGACCAGATAGAGGCAGGTGACCAACTGGTCGGGGACATCGAGGTCGGCGACGACCGCGTCCAGAGCCTGCATGAGCTGACGGGGCTGCATTCCGGTCTTGGCCAGGGCATGGGCGGCGGAGCGCAACTGGCCCATGACGGAAGCCGCTTCCAGACCCCGGCCCATGACGTCACCGATGAGGACACCGACCCGGCCGGCGCCGAGCGGGATCAGATCGAACCAGTCGCCGCCCACACCGGCGCCCTGGGTCGCTGGCCGGTAGCGGCTGGCGGCGGCCAGGCCGGGGATGGCGGGCGGGGTGCCCATGAGGCTGCGCTGCAGGGTGAGTGCGATGTGCTTCTGCTGCCGGTACAACTCGGTGAGTTCGGCCTCGGCGCGCTTGCGGTCGCTGATGTCACGGACGATGGCGCAGGCGCCGACGACCGTTCCGGTGGCGTCCCTGGTCGGCCACAGGGTGACGTCGACGTCGAGCATGGCACCGGTGCTGGTGACCCGCAGGGTTTCGAAATGCTCGATTTTCTCGTCCTGCCGCAGCCGCTCCAGCAGCTGGATGATCTCGTCCTTGCGCTCCGGCGTGGCCAGCATGGACACGTGCTGCCCGACCGCTTCCTCGGATGTGTAGCCGTACAGTCGCTGGGCGGCGGTGTTCCAGTACGTGATGCGGCCGTCGAGCGTCTTGGCGAGGATCGCATCCTGGGAGGACTCGACCAGGGCTGCGAGCTCGGTGATGCGCGCCTCGGCGGCCTTGCGCTCACTGACGTCCCGTACGGCCGCGGAGACGAGGAGCCCGTCCGCCGTCTCCAGGGGGCTGAGGCTGATCTCGACGGGGAACTCGCTGCCGTCCTTGCGCAGTCCGTGCAGTTCGAGCCCGGCCCCCATCGGCCGCACCTGCCGGGTGGCGGCATAACCGTCCCGGTGCCGGGTGTGATGGGTCTGGAACCGCTTGGGCACCAGCAACTCGACCGGACGGCCGAGGAGTTCGTCGCGCCGGTAGCCGAAGAGGGCTTCGGTCTGGGCGTTGACGAGTTTGATGGTCCCGGTGTCGTCCACGATCACCATCGCGTCCGGGGCGGCCTCCAGCAGTGCCCGGAACCTTTCCTCGGCGGCCTTGCGTTCGCTGACGTCGCGGACGGCGGCGGAGACGAGGAGCCCGTCGGCGGTTTCCATGGGGCTGAGGCTGATCTCGACGGGGAACTCGCTGCCGTCCTTGCGCAGTCCGTGCAGTTCGAGCCCGGCCCCCATCGGCCGCACCTGCCGGGTGGCGGCATAACCGTCCCGGTGGGTGGCGTGGTGGGCGTGGAATCGGCTGGGGATGAGGATCTCGACGGGGCGGCCGAGGAGTTCGTCGCGCCGGTAGCCGAAGAGGGCTTCGGTCTGGGCGTTGACGAGTTTGATGGTCCCGGTGTCGTCCACGATCACCATCGCGTCCGGAGCCGCCTCCAGCAGCCCCCGAAACCGGTCCTCGACTGTTGCGGGCGCGCTCGCACCGCTCGTGGTGCCGCGTCGGCGGCCGGCCTGCTCGGCGGCTCCTCCTCCGCCGGTCGACCCTGATGTGATCGTGTCGCTCATGGCGGCCCCAACTGACTGGCAGATTGCGGTGAGTCGGGCCATCCCAGCGCGTTTCAGCCGTGCCCGCCCCGGCCTGCCCCTTACTGGCCCCGAGACGGCCGTACCTGCCTGCTTGCGACCGGATGCTGTTCCTGTCTGGCGGAAACGAGCGGGGGAATGCGATACCGCTGGTCAGAATCGTCCGACCGTGTGCTCAGCGCCTCCGGCGGAAGCTGTTCACCCGAGACCCTGGACCGGCGAGATGGTGTCGCACGCCGCGTACGGGTGCGCCGTCGGTCGCCGCCGAGGGAACTCGACGCGTAGAAGGGACCGAGTCCGGTCGGCCTCCTGGCGCCGCCACCGCCCATGCCGAGCCTCGCCGCGTGGCTCGATCGAGGTGCGCCTCCCACGAGTGGAGACCCGCACGCTCATGTCTGTGAAGCGCACCAACGTCTACGCCGACCCCAAGGACCTGGCCATCATCAAGAAGGCCGCGAGGCCGAGGTATGAGCGAGGCCGAGATCATCCGCCGGTGCATCCTTGCAGCCATGGTGAATCGGGTCTGGGACGAGCCGCTGTTCTCCCGTACCGTCGAGGGGCCGGGGAGCACCCCGTCCAGGTCGGGGGCCCGGGGCACAATCACCAAGGCCGTCCGGCGGGAGACCGGCCGGGATCCGGATCAGCCGCGTGATCACGGGCTTCGCCGATACGTCCGGCCTTCTGGCAGCCCTGGACTCGGCCCATCCGGAGCACCGGGCGGCGAACGAGGCGACCATGGCGGCGGGCCTGATGGTCCTGCGCCGGAGATCACGGAGCACCACCTGGGCGCCGCCCAGCCTGTCCGCGTCCGCCACCGCACGCCGGACCTCGACCTCGCCGACGCGGTGAGCGTGGCGCTTGCCGCCGACTACGACACGGACGCGATTCTCACCCTCGAGCGACGACGATTCCGGGCCGTACGCCCGTTGGGCCGCTCAAGGCGTTCCGGGCACACCCCGACGACCTCCCGCTCTGACGCGGGACCCTCATTCCCAGGAGGATGAGCAGGGCTTCGAGGCCGTGTAAGCCGACACCGTCGAGGCCGGTCTACGTGAGGCCGGAGGGGGCGCGGGCCTCTGACTCGCTGGGGGTGCCGTCCTTGGCGGCAGCGGGGCGTGAGGCGTGGAGTTCGTCGCGGAGTCGGCGGACCTCTTCCGTGAGGGCGGATATCTCGCTGCTCGTCTGGGCCTCGGTCGCGCGGAGTTCGGAGAACCGGTCCATGAACCAGGACGCGAGGGTCGCGGTGACCAGACCCGCGAGCGCGATGCCGCCGACCATCAGCGCGATGGCGATCAGGCGCCCCTCGGTCGTCGTGGGGTAGAGGTCGCCGTAACCGACGGTGGTGACCGTGGTCACCGACCACCACAGGGCGTCGCCGAACGTCGTGATCGAGGCGTCCGGGCTGCGCCGCTCGACGTCGAGGATCGTCAGGCTGGAGAGGAACAGGAGCAGAGCCGTGCAGGCCGCCACGTAGGTACCCAGACGCAGCCGGATCCGTCCCAGGGTGGAGGCGTTGCGGCGCACCACCATGAACACGATGGTCACCAGCCGCAGGGGACGCAGCGGCGGCAGGACCAGGGTCGCGAGGTCGAACAGCCGTGCCTTGATGAATGTCCACCGGCTGCCGGCCACGGCGAAGCGCAGAACGAACTCGACTGCCAGCAGCGCCCAGATGGCGAAGGTGACGGATTCGGCGGCGTCCCGCCAGGTGGGGGGCAGTCCCGGGTAGAGGATCGGCACCGCGTAGGCAGTGAGGTAGACCGTCGCGAGGCCGATGAGCCAGCCGCCGGTGCGCTGCTCCCAGCGCCGAAGCCGTTGGTCTCTGATGGCAGGTGTGGCAGACATGGCACGCCATTGTGGCATCAGGCCCGGTGCGACGGTCACGGCGGAAGGCGCCCGGCCCCGGAGGGACGGCGAAGGGGTCGGCAGCGTGGGCAGAGCCAAGCGGGGCCGTGATCTGATCCGCATGTGACCGCGGACACGTAACGACTGTCCGGGGCCGTGCGGTGCGACGAGTGCTGGTCCGCGCCGGCCGGCGCCGAGGTCTCGTGGGCCGCACGGCTGCGCTGGCGTCCCGCGGATTCCCGACACCCTGGCCTCGGCCTGGAGGACCTGCCCGGTCGTGGACTGAGCTTTCGAACGCCGGGAACTCCCACCGCGCCGTGCCGGGTGCCTCCTCACCACTTCCTGGCCTCGGGCCGGAGGGGGGGAAGTCCCCACGGCTCCAGCACACCGCTCACCAGGTCGGCCAGGAACTGAACGGCCCCGCCCGTGTAATGCCACCAGCCGCCGTTGCGGGAGGCGACGGTGACAGTCCATCGATCCGGCCCGCCGAGGGTCGTCCACAGGAAGTGATCCCCCTCGTTCGACGACGCCCAGGGCAGCAGGCCGCCCGGAGCCGGATAGGGGTGAAGCGGGACGGCCAGATCGGCCTCCTCACACCACTCCGCGATCAGTTCGAGCTCTTCCCGCCGGCCCCGTATCCACCTGTGCTCGTGACCCGGCTCCGGGCCCGCGAACCCCAGGAAGTCGTTGAATTCCAGTGCCGGGTACAGCTCGCAGAGCCGCTTGTAGTCGCCGGGCAGGACCGCGCCCAGCTCGGCCTCCACCTCAGACCAGGCTATGTCCGACGACGCCGGCAGCCGCAGTGCGGCGAGGCCGGGCACGGCACGCTCGAGTGCCGCCACAGCCTCCGCGGGGTCAGCGAGGCGAATGATCGGCTCCTGGGTGCCAACGAGATCGTCCACGGTCCCAGAGTGTCAGAGCGGCCTCCGGCCTCCGTCGCCGCCCCGCTCCGCTCCGCCGCTCACGGTCTCGGGCGGGCGATTCCTCCCTCCTTCCAGCCGGGAGCTCCATCGGCACCTGGTGGACCCGGAAGGTCACATCGACGGCGTACCGGCCGGTTCTTTGTGCACTTGCACCGGAACTCGGGCACGTGCCGGCTCCTACGGTTTCCCAAACCCGCGGGGCTCCGGGCGATTTCCCGGTGGTGACGCCCCCAGTTCGGGGCCTGCCAGCCCGTCACAGTCGGCGGATGGCCGGAGGAAAGGATCGCAATGCATCGGATTCAGGCGCTGCAGCCCGGGCTCGGGGGTGTCCGCTTCCAGGCTCAGGGGGCGGAGGACGGCATCCTCGGGCAGACGGAAGACAAGATCAACTCGCTTTTCGATCCGCTCGCCAAGGGACTCGGGGACTTCGTCTTCGCCAACGTCACCGTCTTCGGGATCACGTTTCCGTGGATCGTCGCCTGGCTGGTGGTCGCCGGCGCGGCCTTCACCCTCTACTTCGGTTTCATCCAGTTCCGCACCCTCAAGCTGTCCATGAACCTGCTGCGCGGCCGGTACAGCAGGCACGACGACCCGGGCGAGATCACCCACTTCCAGGCGCTGTCCTCGGCGCTGTCGGGCACGGTCGGTCTCGGCAACATCGCGGGTGTGGGCGTGGCGATCACCATCGGCGGTGCCGGTGCCACGTTCTGGATGGTGCTGTGCGGCCTGCTCGGCATGGCGTCCAAGTTCGTCGAGTGCACGCTGGGCGTGCGCTACCGCGACCAGCACGCGGACGGGTCGTTCTCGGGCGGCCCGATGAAGTACCTGAGCAAGGGGCTGGCCGAGCGGCTGCCGGGGGCCGGTGGCCGGGTCGTCGGCAAGGTGCTCGCCGCGCTCGCGGCCGTCATGATCCTGCTGTTCGGCATCGGCGGCGGCAACATGTTCCAGGCCAACCAGACCGTCACCCAGATCCGCAACATCACCGGCGGTGACGATGGTGCGCTCGGCGGCAGCGGCTCCGCACTGATCATGGGGATCGTGCTGGCCGTCGTCGTCGGTGCCGTGATCATCGGTGGCATCAAGTCGATCGGTAAGGTCGCCAGCCGCCTCGTGCCGGGCATGGCCATCATCTACGTCGGCGCCTGCCTCATCGTCATCCTGACCAACGTCACGTCGGTCCCGTCGGCGTTCGGCTCGATCTTCCACGAGGCGTTCACCGGTGAGGGCGTGGTCGGTGGTGTCCTCGGTGCCCTGATCGTCGGCTTCACCCGCGCCGCCTTTTCCAACGAGGCCGGCCTGGGCTCCGCACCCATCGCCCACTCCGCCGTGAAGACCCGCTACCCGGTGACCGAGGGCCTGGTCGCGCTGGTCGGGCCGTTCATCGACACGGTCGTCATCTGCACCATGACCGCGCTGACGATCGTGATCGCCGACAGCCCGTTCTGGAACGAGGCCAAGGCCCGGTACGCGGCCGACGGCACCACGGCGGACGGCGTGACGGTCACCTCCAAGGCCTTCGAGACCGTCCTGCCGTGGTTCCCGAACGTCCTCACCGTGGCCGTCCTGCTCTTCGCGATCTCGACGATGATCACCTGGTCGTACTACGGCCAGAAGGCGTGGACTCACCTGTTCGGCAAGACGAAGACCAGCGAGCGCGTCTACCAGCTGGTCTTCTGCCTGTTCATCGTGATCGGCGCGGTGCTCACCTTCGGCAGCGTGCTGGACTTCACCGACGCGGTGCTGTTCCTGCTGGCCCTGGTCAACATCGTGGGCCTCTATCTCCTCGCCCCGTTCGTCAAGCAGGAGCTGGCCCGGTTCCGGGAGGCGCTGCGCGCCGGTGACGTCGGTGCGCCAAACGCTGCGGAAGCTCGGGTGCAGGCCGCGGAGGAGACCACCGGGTAACTCCCGGCCGGTCCCCGGTTCGGCGGCTGCCGGATCCCGGATCCCCGGCACCCGGCTCAGTGCCCGTACGGCGACGTGTGCGACGCGTCCCGTACGGGCGCTGTCTCCGTCTCCAGCAGCAGCTGAAGGTGCGCGAACAGACACTGGTGCGGGTCGCCCAGGTCGATGCCGCTGATCGTCTCGGCTCGCTTCAGCCGGTAGCGCAGGGTGTTGGTGTGCAGGTGCAGGAGGCGGGCCGCCGCCCGCATGTTGAACTGCGAGGCAAGATACGCCAGCACGGACGGCACCAGTCCGCCTTCGTGCTCGCGGTCGTGGGCCAGCAGCACGGAGATCCGCGGGTCGCGCAGCCGCGGGTGCTGCTCCAGCAGGGCGAGCGTCTCGCCGACGAGGACCTCGGAGCGTACGTCGGCGATGGTGGCCACGCGCGGATCGCCCTGGCGCGTGATGATGCCGAGCACTTGGTCCGCCTCCGCCTTCGACGCGGCGATCGAGTCCAGCCCGCCGACCACCGAGCCCACGGCCGCGCGCACATCGAGGTGCAGGCGCTGCCCGGCCGACCGCACGATGTCGCCCGCCAGCCCGGCGACGATGCCCTCGCCCGCCCCTTCCGGCAGCCCGGGCAACAGCATGTACACCCGGCTCCCACCGGCTGCCACCAGGGCCCGGCGCCGGTATGCGCCGGCGTGCACGGTGACCAGGCTGGTCATCTCCGCCCGGCGCAGTTCGAAGGCCGGGCGATCGACGCAGGCGGAGTCGTCAGCCCGGGCGGAGTCCGTCGAGGCGGGGGCCGTCGGAGCCGAGTCCGGCGGGGTGAGGTCCGTCAGGGCGAAGGCCACCACCGCCGCCGGTTTCGTCAGCTCGGCCCCGATACGGGCGGCGAAGGTGCGCGGGTCGATGTGCCCGTCGAGCATCCGCCCGAGCAGCGCCTCTTCCACCTGGAGGTCGGACGGGGTCCCGGCCCGACGCCGTACGAGGAGCAGGGCTGCGGCACGGGCGGCGCCGACCAGGGCCTGCTCGGCCGTGTCGGACAACGGACCGCTGCCCTCCTGCACCCAGATCGAGCCCAGCCACTGATCCTGGACCCGGATGCCGATCGCCAGCCGCCGCCGGATCCCCAGCTCGGCCCGCTCCTCGACCCGCACGACCTCGCCGCCGGCCCGCAGCCGCTCGAACACACCCCACTCGCGCAGCAGCGACAGGTAGTAGGCGGGGCCCTCCCAGCCGAGGATGGAACGCCGCCGCAGCTCGTCCACCCCGTCGTCGGAGCGGGAATAGGCAACCACGCGGTTGGTGGCATCCTCGATGCTGATGTTGCCCCCGGTGAGGGCGGCTACGGTCTCGGCCAGCGCGAAGAGGTCGGCGGGCCGTTCGGCGGACTGCGGCTCACCGGCCCGGCGTGTGTCGGCGATCACGCCTCTGACCAAGGAGTCCAGGTGCGCCCAGCGGACCTCCGGACGGATGCCGAGCACCACGGTCCCGGTGTCCTCGGCGAGCTCCTTCAATGTCTCCCGGTCGTCGTCCACGTCCACCTTGACGACCACCGCGGTGGCCCCGCGCCGGGCGGCGGCCCGCGCCACGCGCAGCGCCCGGCGCCCACGCGCGCCGATGATCAGCACCAGATGCGCCTGGTACGGCTCCGGCTCCTCGTCGGCGTCGAGGATGGCCACGTCGCCGACTTCGACGTCCTCCAGCCCGGCGGGCGCGGCGACCAGGTCGATGACCGGCTCACCGAGCGCGAGCAGCAACTGCCGTATGCCCGCGCCGGCCGGAGGCGTCGCCGTCTCGTCCACGATGAGTAACCGTCCTACCCGCCCCCGCTGGAATCAGGACAAACATACAAAGAGGAGCCGAGGGCGGGAAGCCCTCTGGTGCATCAGCCCTCACGTCAAGCATGCGCGTGAACGGAGTGCCGTCGAGGACGCCGGGCGCCTGTACAGGGCGGAGAAGCACAGTCGGTGATCCACTTGCTCGACATGTCTTGCCTGGTCCGACTGCTTCGGGAGCCAGAACGACGACGAGTCGGCCGAGGACCCCGATCACGATGCCAACGACAGTCGCGCTGCTGATGCCGGAGACCCTCATGGCAGGTCCGCGACTCCTCGACTGTCCCGTAACGGTCGCTCGCGGGTGAGGTGGTCTTGTGGCAGGTGTGATCACGGCGTCGGAGCTCGGGCAGGAAACTCCGGTGCGCCGGCTCGCGCACCTCTGCGATCATCCCCGAATGGCGCACAGTCTCGAGTCGCTGGTCATCCGGCACACCCTCCGCCTTTCCTGCCCCAAGGGCTCTGCCGGGGAAGGAACCACCGCCGCGCGGCAGTTCGATGCGGCGCTGACAACCGTGGGCTTCAAGCTCTCGGCCGAGCTGCTGGAGCGGTTGTCGGGACTGTCCGAGGCCGCGGTCGTACACACCGCCCGGCGAACGCTGCGCACCGTGCGCGAGATGGTGGGCGACCACATCCGGCACAACTCGTACTTCATCGGCTTCCGGCCAACGTGCCGGACACCGAAGAGTTCTGGATGCGCTGTGTGACGAAGGCACTCGGCGACGACACGTCGCGCGACAACGTTCTGACCCAACTGGCGCACGGGGAGTTGGACCTGCTCAGCATCCCGGCGTACGGCCGCTGCCAGCACACCTACGAGGAGATGCTCGCGGCGCAGGACGAGCTGACCGCCTCGGCGGGCGACCGGGTGACCGTGCTGCACCTCGGGCGGGACCTGGACGACGAACTCACCGACCTGTACCTGGCCTTGACGGGCAGCACGACGCCACTGGGCGAGGACCATCTGCGCGACCTCAAGACCCTCGCCGGGCGATGCGCGCTCGGCCCCCAGCCGGAGTCGATCCCCGTCCGGGAGAACCGGGCGGTCGTCAACGAGGCCCGCCTCGGCGCCGGGGCCGACCTCCTGCTGGACACCGTCACCGATGTGCTGCGGCGGGCCTGCGCGCTGTCGGACGGTGACGTGACGCTCCAGGAGTTGACCCGGTTCCGGGCGCTGTCGCGGCCGGTGGGCCGGGGGCTGCTTTCCTTTCCCCCCGACATGACCTTCAGAGTGTCGTCACACATCATTTCGGCGTCGCGTCTTCGCAGCTCTCCGACACTTTCAGAACCTCGAAAACCACCGGATACTCCGTGATCTGCTGGTTCGGGCCAGGCCGGGAGTCGCAAATCCTCCACGCGGCGGGGTCGTCCACCGCACGCCCCTGTCCGCTCGCGTCTTTGAAGACCATGTCAAGTTCGGAGCTCATCTGCTCGAACGCCCGCCCGGCATTGCCGCCGATGACATCAGGCATGACGGCTGTGACGGGCATGGGGTCTGCCGAACCACGCGCCTCGGAAGCCTCCGAGTCGGTCGTGACGCTCGCCGGGGTGTCGGGCACAGGCGACGCTCCGCAGGCAGTGGCCGAGACCAGGAGAGTGGCGGCGAGGGCGGGTCTCAGCAGCTTGGTGACGGGCATCTCATGCTCTCCCAGCGTGACGGCAGTTCCGAACAGTATCCATCCGATGATCGTGTCCAGTCGCAGCTCGGCTCGGGACTCAGTCATCGAGGTCGGGTCTGTGCTCTGCCACCTCTTTCCCCCCACCCAGGTGCCGCCTCCCGGGCACTCGGGCGTCCGGATCGGCGAGGTTGCCGGCGGGTGGTCTCCTCGCCCCCGTGCTTCCCTGTTGTTCGCCCCTCGATCCGTCGCGACCGTGACGTCCTCACCCACTGTCCTGAGATCGGATGGTCGGCCTCCGAATACCCCCCCTTCGCGTGTTGGCTCGTGCGGCCGTGCGGTCAGGCGCTCAACTCGGCCACGGTCTGGTGGTTCTTCGGGAACAAGGGGCCGACCAGCAGCCGGTCGAGGCCGGGCAGGCGCATGGCGCGGAACCCCCAGCGCCGCAGCAGAAGTCTGGCCGACGAGGTCGGCAGGAACCACTCGGTTACGCGGTCCCGGGCCGCCCGCTGGACTTCGGTCGCCACCGGACGCCAGCGCCGCTCGTAGTCGGCGAGCGCTTCGGGAACCGAGGGCGCCGCGTGGAGCCTTTCGGCCAGCACGTAGGCCCCCGCGACGCCGAGGGACGCGCCCTGTCCGGCGACGAGCGAGACCGCGTAGGCGGCGTCGCCGACCAGCGCCACCCGCCCGCAGGTCCAGTGCGGCATGCCGATCTGTGCGACCTGGTCGTAGTAGATCTCGTCGGCAGGCGGGCACTGCTCCAGGGCGCGCTGCACCAGGCCGCCCATGCCGGTGTATGTGCGACGCAGTTCCTCGCGCGGGTCCTCGGGCAGCTTCGGGTCAGTGCTGCGGTGCACGGCGAAAGCCGCGACGCGGCCTTCCCCGAGCCCGTAGAAGCCCATCTGGCGGTTGAGAGTCTCGGTGAGTACGAACCGGCCGCGGACCCGCTCGAAGACCTCTGGATCCGTGAAGACGAAGGCGCCGGTCTGCAAGCCGAGGTATCGGAGGTATCCGCGTTCGGGGCCGAAGGCCAGTGAGCGGACGCGGGAATGCACGCCGTCCGCGCCCACGATCAGATCGGCGTCGAGCGCGGTGCCGTCGGAGAGCCTGGCCCTGTCCTCGTCGATCCGGTCGATGGTGGTGCCGTAGCGAAGGTCGATCTCATCGGCGACGGACTCACGGAGCAGGCGTTCGAGCTCTGGGCGCATGATGCTGACGATCTCGCCGTTCAGTGCCTTCGAGAAGAGGGCGTAGTCGACGCTGACGGTCGCGCGGCCACGGCCGTCGATGTAGCGGAGCTCTTCGACAGGGCTGGCGCGTTCCCGTAGCCGCGCTTGCAGGCCCATCGCGGTCAGGGCCTCGTATCCGGGGCCGAAGAAGTCGATCATGTAACCCTGGGTGCGCGGCCCGGGTGCGCGGTCGACGACGTGGACCTCCCACCCGCGATGACGCAGGCGGTTGGCCAGGGCCAGGCCGGCGATGCCGGCACCGCAGATGACGGCTCTCATCAGTCTGCTCCGTTCTGGTCGGTGCTGGTGAGTCGGCGCAGGAGCGGGGCGACGCGAGCGGCCGACAGCTCCGGATCAAGACCTTTGTGGAGTACGAAGCCGTCGAAGACAGCCATGATCACGCTCGCCGCGTCCTCCGGGGCGCGGTGCCCTGAACGGGCCAGTGCCGCGGCGAGGGACGTGCGGAAGCCGGTCATGAGTTCGCTCATGCGCTCGTGCAGCAGGGCATCGCGTGTGGCGGCGAGGTACGCCTCGGTGAACAGCAGGGATGCGGGGTCGGCGCCGTTGTACTGGTCGAGTTCGTACAGCACCGCCTCGACGCCCTCGGCGGGGCTCGCCGTCCCGACGAGAAGCGAGGCGGTGGCGTCGAGCATGTGGCTCATCTCGTCCAGTGCGGCCTGGCGCAGCAGCGCCTGGAGCGACTCGAAGTGGTAGTGCACGAGCCCGGGACGCACACCGGCCCGCTCGGCCAGGACCCGTGTGCTCACGGCGTTCCAGCCGACTTCGCCGATGAGCTCCTTGGCGGCCGCCAGCAGCCGCGCGCGTACGTTCAGGCCGCGTTCGGCGTTGGTCGGACCAGGCATATCCCCCTCCTTGGTCGATCGTATTGGGCGACTGACCAAACATAGCGGGTGAGGCTGCCCGGTGCCAAGCGGATCGGCTGGAAGTCACAACGGGTCACCGCCAAGAGCGCGAAGACGGCGGTGGCGTCCGCATCCGCCAGGGTCACGACGTCCGGCAAGGGGGCACAGGCATGCTTCCGGCCCACCAGGCCCCGGGCCGCATGTGTACACGGTGTGTCACACCGCGGCGATGCCTTCCATGCCCGAATCGCCGAAGGCGGGCGCCGGTACCCGCGCGATCGAGGCCGAGGGCTACACCCCGGGGGAGGCCCAGCTGCCCCAGGTGGCGAC
>NZ_JBEXSH010000114.1:0-15177 GCF_040613555.1 Streptomyces sp. NPDC006265 | reverse complement strand
CTCTCCACGACCTCCAGGGCCCGGGGGTCGCCCTGGCAGAGGGTCTCGTCGTTGATCCCGTTGCGCACGGGCACCCATGCGGCGCCCATGTTCTGGAAGCCGTGGCAACCGGAGTTGTCGTGCTGGAGGTAGTGGAGCAGATCCTGGAGCAACCAGGTGTGCGCCGCGTTGCCGACGCCCTCGTGCCGGATCAGCATCTGGGCCTGGTGGGCCACTTCGGCCCAGGACAGGTGCCAGAGCGCCACCTGGTGTTTGCGGCGCCGGTCGATCTTCACGTCGACCAGTGGGCTGCCCTCCAGCGCCACGTCGTTCGACAGGGTGACCACGGCCTCGTAGCCACGCCGGGCCGCGATGTCCATGTAGGCCTGCACCTGGTCGGACTTCAGGGGATTGCCGTTGGTCTTGGTCTCGACGAGGGCCGTCCACAGCTTGCCCGCGCGCTCGACGCGGATCACTCCGTCGGGGCGCCGGGGTGTGTCCCCGTGCGGCAGGCAGACCTCGGTGAACGTCTCCATGCGGCCGGACGGCGCGCCGAAGGGGGCGGTGATGCGCCTGCCGAACCGCGGCACCTGGGTCATCACCGACAACAGCACCGACGTGGCCCGCGTCTCCCGGTCCCGGTCGTTCTTGAGCGCCGACACCGGGAAGAGCCGGGCCTGCCTCCACGACTCGTTCTCCGCCAGGCTCTTCACGGGCTCCCTGGGCGGTGTGACCTTCTTCTTCGCGGTACGGGGCCTGGCGGCCGCCCGCTTCTTCGGCGCGACCTCCTCCTCGGCCGGCGGGCGCGGTGCGGGGACCGCCTCCAGCGTCGCCTGCGGCGGGGTGTCGGGGGTGCTCACGACGCGTTCCTGCGCCGCCTCCGTCCCGGACTCCGCCTCGTCGTCCTCGATGTCGACGCCGAAGTCCGTCGCCAGCCCCGCCAGCCCGCTCTCGTACCCCTGACCGACGGCCCGGAACTTCCACTCCTCGCCCCGTCGGTACAGCTCACCGAAGATGATCGCGCTCACCTGGCCGGCGTCCTCGATGACGAACCGGAGGAGGCTCTCGCCCACGGCGTCGGCCAGGGTCACCTGCACGTCGTCCAGTTCGCCGAAGCGCGCTCCCTCGTAGCGGCTCGCGGCCACGACGATCCGATCCACCTCGGCCGGGACCGCGGTCAGGTCGAAGCTGATCCGATCCTCGCTGCCGTCTCCGGTCGGCTCCTTGCCGAGCAGTTGCACGCTTCCGTCGGCGGCCACCGGGTTGTTGTAGAAGTAGAAGTCGGCATCGCTGCGTACCTTGCCGTTCCCGTCCAGCAGCAGGACGGACACGTCGGCGTCGCCCTCCCCGGTCGGGCTGGACCAGCACAGGCTGACGATCGCGGAGCCGACGTTCTCGCTCAGGGACGTCAAGGACACGTTCGAGCCCATGGTCATGTCACGCACAGAACCCCCCCACCTCTGCGACACCTGTGACGTGTCGCACACCGGGCACTTTAATGTGCAGACCACGCGAACGTGGGGCGCTCGTGGGATTCCGCTCGTAAGGCTGCTGCCCATTGCCCGGGCATTCCTCTATGGCTAGCCTGTGTTCGTCATGCCGATCGCCTGTTGAAATCTCGAACGCAGGCGCCGAGACATATTAGGGAGGGTGCCGGTCGTGGGACGCCTCGTACCAGCTGTGACCCGGGCTCTCGACATTCTCGAGCTCTTTCTCGACGGGGACGGAACGCTCTCCGCCCCCGACATCGTGCGCCGGCTCCAGCTGCCGCGCACCACCGTGCACGAGCTGGTGACCACGCTCGCCGCCCGGAAGTACATCGTTCCGATGCCCGGCCAGCCCGGACGCTACCGGCTCGGTGTGCGCCCCTACCAGCTCGGTGCCCGCTACTCCGAGCAGCTCGACCTCGCGGCCGAGGGTCAGCAGGTCGCCCGGACCGTCGCCGAGACCTGCGACGAGACCGTGCACGTGGCGATCCTCGAGGACACGGACGTCATCTACATCGCCAAGGTCGACTCCACGCACGCCGTGCGGATGGTGTCGGCGGCCGGCCGCAGGCTGCCCGCGCACTGCACGTCCGTCGGCAAGATGCTGCTGGCCTCCCTTCCCGAGCCGGAGCTCACCGCGCGCATCCCCGACAGCGCCGAGCTGGTCGCGATGACCCCTAACAGCATCACCGACCCGGGCGCCCTGCGCGAGGCTCTGGCCGAGATCCGTGAGCGGGGCCTCGCCGTGGAGAACCGCGAGTCCAACCCGGACGTGTCCTGCGTGGCCGCGCCGGTCCGCGACCGCACCGGGCAGGTCGTCGCCGCCCTGTCGATCTCCGTGCCCATGATCCGCTGGAGCGAGGAGCGCCGGGCCGAGCTGGAGCAGCTCGCCGCCAAGGGCGCCGCCGAACTGTCCGAGCACCTCGGGCACCGGAGCCCCGCATGACGACGCCGTACGAGATCGCGGTGCGTGCCGAGGCCGAGCTCGGCGAGGGACCCACCTGGGACGCGGCGGCCGGCCGTCTCCTCTGGATCGACATCCTCGGCTCCCGCCTGCACACCTACGACCCGGCCACCGGACGCCGCGCCGTGCGCCGCACGGAACAGCACATCGGCGCAGTCAAGCCGCGCGCCGGCGGCGGGCTGGTGCTGAACCTGCGCGACGGGATCGGCCTCCTCGATCCCGACGGCGGCTTCCGCTGGCTCCACCACGAGCCGGTCTCCGGCCGCCGCGCCAACGACGCCGCCGTCGCCCCCGACGGCGCGCTCTGGGCGGGCACGATGCGCTACGACGAGGCACCGGGGGGCGGCACGCTGTCCCGCGTCACCGGGGACGGCTCGGTCGACGTCGTGCTCGACGAAGTGGCCGTCAGCAACGGCACGGGGTGGAGCCCCGACGGGCGCCTCATGTACTACATCGACTCCCCGACCCGGCGCGTCGATGTCTTCGACCACGCGGACGGGCGGATCACCGGGCGGCGGACCCTCGCCGAGATCGAGGAGAGCGCGGGCTTTCCGGACGGGCTGACCGTGGATGCCGAGGGGTGCGTGTGGGTCGCCCTGTGGCAGGGGTCGGCGGTGCGGAGGTACACCCCGGACGGCGAGCTGGACCGGGTGATCGAGCTGCCGGTGCCGCTGGTCACGGCCTGCGCGTTCGGCGGGGCCGACCTGAGCGATCTGTACATCACCACGGCTCGGGTGGGGCTGACCGAGCCGCCCGCGCTCGCGGGATCCCTGTTCGTGGTGCCGGGGGCGGGTAAGGGACTGGCGCACCCGCCGTTCGCAGGCTGACGCCAGGCAGGGGGGCAGGGGGCGCGGGCGGCCGGTCCGCGAGACACCCGCAGGCGCGCGTACGCCGACGGAGCGCCGACACCGGACCGGAACGCCCCGGCCTCAGCGTCCCGTCCGGTCCAGCCGCCGCAGGAGCGTCCGCTCCTCCTCCGTCAACGGCGCCCCCACCGCCGCCGGCAACGGCGGCCCGCTCAGCGTCGCCAGGACGGTCGAGGGCCGTAGCAGCCGAGTCGGCCCCGTCGTCATGCTCATCACGTCCCAGAGCGCCGACGCCGCCGGGTACGAGCCGGTCGCCGTGCGGATCATGCGGCGGGTGTAGGCGGTGACCAGACGATCGGCTACCCCGGGCGAGCCCCCGCGCGTCCCGGGGTACCAGACGTCCTGGCTCACCGCCATCGTCCACGCGGCCTCCACCGGCCTGGCCGCCCGCCGCTGCACACGCCGGGCGAGCCCGGGATCGCCGAGCCCGGACCGCCGCAGCTCGCGGTCCAGCTCCCGGGCGCCCAGCGCGGCCACCGACATGCCTTGTCCGTAGGCGGGGTTGAACGTGGCCAGCGCGTCACCGAGGACCACGAGGCGCTCGGGCCAGGAACGGACCTTCTCCAGGTACCGGCGGTGATTGCTGGTGCTGCGGCTGACATGGACCTCGGTGAGCGGCTCCGCGCCGGAGATCAGCCGGCCCACGATGGGGTCGGGCAGGTCCAGGGTGTACCGGAGGAACGCGTCCGGGCCGGACGGCGGTTCGCCGCCGCCCCGCGTGCCGGCGAGGCTGACCATCCAGCGGTCCCCCTCGATCGGCAGCACCATGCCGCTGCGTCCGGGCCGCCCCTGGTACGGATCGGCCTGCACCATGGTCAGGGGGAAACGCCCGGCCCCTTCGGGAGTGCGGTACAGACGGGTGGCGTTCACCAGGCCGGCGTCCACCGTCTTCTCGCGCACGTCGTCGACGCCCAGCCGCGCCAGCCAGTGCACGATCCGAGAGCCACGTCCGCTCGCGTCCACCACGAAATCGGCGGTGAGGTCCTCCTCCCCGGCGGCGGTCGAGAGACGGACCCCGGTCACACGCTGCCGTGACCCCGTCAGCTCCAGCACCCGCGCCGTGCGGATCACCACCCCGGTGTTGTCCAGCACGGCGCCCCGCACCGCCCAGTCGAGGAGCGCCCGGGTGCAGGTCAGCATGCTCGGGCCGGGGTGACGCCAGCGCCGCAACCAGCCCTCGGGCGTGAGAGCGACCATGCCCGAGCCGAGCGGTATCTCGTGCGCACCGGCGGCGAGCAGGTGCTTGCGCATGCTCACGCCCGGCACCAGGTCCTCCATGGGGGCCAGCCCGCCGGCCATGAGGAGATGCGCGTGACGTCCCTGGGGCAGGCCCTTGCGGTGCTCCGGCCCCTCGGGCAGATCGTCGCGGTCGAGCACGACCACCTCGTCCGCGACGGCGGACAGGGCCGCCGCGGCCAGCATGCCGGCCAGACCCGCACCGATGACGACTGCTCTACGCGACATGCGACTCCTCGCACTCAGCCATGAAGGCTCCTTAAGCCCTGCGGGCATTCCCCGACGTCCGGCCACCGCCGCGCGCAGCGCACAACACCGCCCGCCGGCACCGGTTTCGGGCCATGCGGCCCTCGTCCCGGACGGCTCTCACCGTACCTTCACGTTCCGCGCCCGCAGCCCCCCGTGCGGGTCTCGTCCGTGAATGCCGCCGGGGGTGACCTCGGGGGGCGTGGTCAGGCGGTGAGCGACCTGCCGTCCGTGTGGTCACGCGCCAGGGCGCGGATCGCCCGGAGGTCCTCCGTGCGGCGCAGGACCCGGGACACGGCGCCGATCTCGCGCAGCAGTTCCGTGGTGTCACGGGCACCGGTGCCGTCGTCCTCCCGTGTCCGGTCCCTGGCGTCGGCCGCGTCCAGGATCGCCGCGGTGGCGGCGAGTGACTTCGCCAGGTCGGGCGGGTGGCCGAGGGCGAGGGCGGCCTCGTGGAACCGTTCGCGCCGGTCCTCGTCGATGTGCCGGGCGAGCGGCAGCAGCACGTCGCGGATGAACGTCTCCCGGCGGACCAGTCGCAGCTCCGGCGTCGCGCGCAGCAGGAACGGGACCCCTGTGCCGTTGACCGTCTTCATCAGCAGGTAGAGCGGTCGCAGTTCGTGGAGGGCGAGCCGGACGTGCCAGCGGCCGTGCAGGTATTGCCCCGCGTGCGGGAGGATGAAGCCGACGGCGATGAGCACGGCGGACAGACAGGCGAGCGGCGGGGCGACGGCCGTGCTCAGCCAGTCCAGGTTCCGCCCGGACCAACGGGCCACCACTGCACTGATCTTGGCGGCGTCGAAGAGCAACTGCGCCGCGTATCCCACGCCGAGGAACTTCAGCCCCCAGCGCAGCAGCGAGTCGAGCCCGTCCGTGCGGACCCAGTTCCAGATCAGCCCGTTGGTGACCAGCGCGGCCACGGTGTGCGCGAGCAGGTAGAGCACGATCACTTCGCGCATGTACGGGGTGTTCGCGTAGTACGTGTCGAGATCCCGCAGCCGCTCCACCGGTACGTCCGCGAGAGCGAACAGCACCCACATCGCGACGATCACACTCGAATAGACCGCCACGACCCCCCGCATCGCGCGCCGGGTGCGGTCCGAACGGTCGGAGAGGCCGTTGCGCCAGGAGATGATCAGCAGCAGGCAGAAGGCGCAGAACGCGGTGAGCAGTGAGTAGACCCAGGGGCCGGAGAAATTCGCCACCCCGGTGAGCCGGTTGACCCGGGCGATCGTCGACGGCGCCACGAAGACGAACACCGCGCAGGCGAGCAGCAGCAGCCCGCCGACCGCGCGCAGCATCGGGTCCTTCCAGAGCCGGATGATGCTCGGCAGTTTGATGGCCAGGGCGGCGGCGAGGACCCCCGCGGGGATCCACCAGAAGTTCGGATAGAACTGGTTGACGAACTCGGCCGGGGTCAGCGCCACCGTCGTCACGGTGCCGCACCTCCTCGTGGTCCCCGGTAGCCCAGCGACCGCTGCAGGGGTTCGAGGGGTACGTCCGGCCCGCGCCCGCCCGGCAGCAGCGCCCGGCAGCGCGCCGCCAGCTGATGTCCGAAGGCATCGGCCTCGTACTCGTCCCGTTCCCGGGAGCCGTTGCGGGCGGCCACGGCGAGCGCGACGTCCTTCCACCCCGGCCGGTCGGCGAACGCGTCGGCCGCCGCCGCACCCGCCCCCTGGTGATGCCGGTGCCCGGCGTGCAGATGCCACAGCTCGTGCCCGAGTATGACCAGTTGCTGCACGGCCTCGGCCCGTTCCTCGACGATGACGAGGTCGAAGTCCTGGAACTCCACCCACAGGCCGGTCACTTCGATCTCGTCCGGGAAGCGTTCGAAGCGCAGCTCGACGAGCCGTCCGCCGCGCCGGGTGCTCATCTCCTCGCACAGCGCCCGGCACAACGACCGTACGTCGGTGGGGTGCCGGGGTCTCGCCCCGACCGCGGTGGCGAGCTCGGCGGCCAGGCCGCGCATGGCTGAGCCACCGCGTGTTCGCCTGAGCGCGGCGGCGACTCGGGCGGCCCTGGTCCGCGCGCCCGCGATGTCCATCGCTCCCCCTTCTCACCGCCCGGCCCGTCGACCGACGACGGGCTGTCGGCGCGTCCGAGACTACGCGCCGGAAAGTGTGCGCGTCATGCGATCCGACGTCCGATGTTCAACGGAGAACGACCGTTCCTGCCCGGAACGTCCTGTCTGAAATCTGGCGTGACCATTGACGCGCAAGCGCTTCGAATTTACGGTCCCGTTCGAAGTAACGAGCGGCATCCGAAATACCGAACGGTTTCTGATCATCGATCGTAAGGGCAGGGCATGGGACGACCTGACCTGAATCGCAGGCAGCTTCTCGGCGGGCTCGGCGGCCTCTTCGTGGCGAGCAGCTTCGGCTTCGCCGCGCTCGGCACCGGAGCCGACGCACTCGCCGCCGACGCCGAGACACGGGTGCGCTACTGGAATCTCTTCAGCGGCGGCGACGGCTCCAACATGATCGCGATGCTGGACGCCTTCCGTGCGGCCAACCCGGACATCGCCGTCAAGGACTCCACGCTCCAGTGGGGCAGCCCCTTCTACACCAAACTCGCCATGGCGGCGGCGGGCAACCGCGCCCCCGACCTCGGCGTCATGCACCTCGGCCGGGTCACCGGCTTCGCACCCGGCCGCCTCCTCGACCCCTGGGACGTCGGCCTGCTCGCCAAGTACGGCGTCCGGGAGCAGGACTACAACCCCACCCTGTGGAAGCGCGGCGTCATCGACGGCAAGCTCTACGCCCTCCCGCTCGACATCCACGTCCAGCTCTGCTTCTACCGCAAGGACGTGCTGAAGAAGGCGGGGCTGCTCGGCGACGACGGCCGGATCGTGCCGGTCACCTCCCCCGACGAGTGGTTCGACGTGTTGAAGGAGGCGAAGCGCGCCACGAAGAAGGGGCTCCAGACCATCGGCATGTGGAACGCCGACCAGAATTTCCAGTGGTGGTTCTTCGTCGCCTTCTACACCCAGCTCGGCGGCACCTGGTTCAACGCCGCCGGCACCGAGGCCACCTTCGACACCGACAAGGCCGTCCAGGTCCTTCAGTTCCTGCGCCGGCACGTCACCGACGGGTACTCCGACCCGGGTTTCGGAGGCCTCGCGAGCGCCGAACAGTTCATCAACGGCTCCCCCTTCGTCTGGGAGGGCAACTGGTCGGTCCCGGTCTACTCCGGAGCGAAGCTCGACTACGGAGCGACCCCACTGCCGCCCGTCTTCGGCCGGCCGGCCACCCACGCCGAGTCGCACTCCTTCGTCCTGCCGCACCAGTCGGACCGCGCCGGCGCCACCAACGAGGCCGCTCACCAACTCGCCGCCTACGTGGTCCAGCACGCCCAGCAGTGGGCGGCCGGCGGCCACATCCCCGCGTACACCCCCACCCTGTCCACGGCGGCGTACAGGAAGCTGGACCCGCAGAGCGAGTACACCTCCGCCATGGACCATCAGGCCACCGAGCCGAAGGTGTGGTTCGCGGGCTCCACCGGCATCCTCGCCCAGCGCGTCGGCCCCATCGTCGTCTCCTCGACGATGGGCTCCGCCAAACCGGAGACCGCGGCCGGCCGCATGAAGAAGACGCTCACCCAACTCCTCGCCACGAAGAACCCCATGGACGGGAAGACCGCCGCAGAAGGAGGTGCCGCCTGATGGCGACCAGCGCCCACACCATCGCCGCACCCGCACCCGCACCCGCACGCGCGACGACCGCCGCCGGCAGCGCCACCCTCCGCCGCAAGCAGGGCTTCCAGCACGGCGGCTGGTTCGTCGCCCCGTTCCTGATGCTCTTCGCCGTCTTCGTGATCTGGCCGCTGCTGCGCGGCGTCTACCTCAGTTTCACCGACGCCAACATCACGGGCGAGGGCGCGAGCTTCGTCGGCCTCGACAACTACCGCGAGGCGCTGGAAGACCCCCTGGTGTGGGACTCCCTCGGCAACAGCGCGTACTTCACGCTGCTGGTCGTCCCCTGCATCACCGTCCTCGCCTTCCTCCTCGCGATGCTCGCCCACCACATCGAACGCGGCAAGTGGCTGTGGCGGCTCTGCTTCTTCGCCCCGTTCCTGCTGCCGTCAACCGTCGCGGCCAACCTGTGGCAGTGGCTGTTCAACCCCGGCACCGGCATGATCGACCACGTCTTCGGCCTCGAGACGCCCTGGCTGACCGACAAGTCCTACGCGATGCTCGCCATCGTCATCACCACCCTGTGGTGGACCGTCGGCTTCAGCTTCCTGCTCTACCTCGCCGCCCTCCAGGGCATCCCGGACCACCTCTACGAGGCCGCCAGACTGGACGGCGCGAACGCCTGGCACCGCATGGTCCACATCACCCTGCCGATGCTGCGCAACATCACCGGGCTGGTCATCGCCCTCCAGGTCCTCGCCTCGCTCCAGATCTTCGACCAGGCCGTCGTGATGATGGACTTCCTCCCCGGACCCGAGGGCTCGACCCGCACCTTCGTGCAGTACACCCTCGAAGAGGGCTTCACCAGCTACCGCGTGGGCTACGCCTCCGCGATCTCCGTCATCTTCTTCGTGATCATCGCGGCCGTCGCCCTCGCACGGATGTGGCTGCTGCGCAACGTCAAGGAGACCGCCCGATGAGTACGGCCGCACAGCCCCGCAAGCCGTGGACCCCGAGTCAGATCGTGCTGACCCTCCTCGGCGCCGCCGTCTCCGTCGTCTTCCTGGCCCCCTTCGCCTGGGGCCTGTTCACCTCGCTCAAGTCCGAGACCGAGGCGGTGGAGGTCCCGGCGCACTGGCTCCCGAAGGACTGGACGGGCCAGGCCTGGAAGGCCCTGTTCGAGTCCGGCAACATCACCAACTGGTTCGTGAACTCCCTGGTCGTCTCGGTCTGCGTGACCTCCGTCGTCCTGCTGGTGAGCGCCCTCGCCGGCTACGGCTTCGCCCGCACCGAGTTCCGCGGCAAGAACGTCCTGATGGGCCTGGTCATGGCGGGCCTGATGATCTCGCCCGCCGTCCTCGGCGTGCCGCTGTTCACCACGGTCCAGCAGATGGGCATGGTCGACACCTACTGGGGCATGATCCTTCCGCAGTGCGCGCCCGCCGCGATGGTCTACATCCTCTACAAGTTCTTCCAGGGCATCCCGCCGGAGCTGGAGGAGGCCGCGTTCATCGACGGCGCCGGCCGCTGGCGGGTCTTCTTCACCATCGTCCTGCCGCTCTCCCGCCCCTCCCTCGCCGCGGTCGGCATCTTCACCTTCATCGCCTCGTGGAACAACTTCCTCTGGCCGTACATGGTGACCAACAACCCCGACCTGATGACCATGCCGAACGGCATCGCGACCGTCATGAACTCCTACGGCATCCAATGGGCCCAGCTCATGGCCGGCGGCCTGATGGCGGGCCTGCCGTTGATCATCGTGTTCGTGTTCTTCCAGAGGCAGATAGTGGCCGGCGTGGCACATACAGGCTTGGCAGGTCAGTAACGCCCTTCTCAAAAGAGAACCACCCACCCCGAAAGGCGAAAATGCACAAGGCCCGCTTCACCCTCGACCCCGCCTTCACCGTCGGCGAGGTCAACCCCCGCCTCTTCGGCAGTTTCGTGGAACACCTCGGCCGCTGCGTCTACACCGGTATCTTCGAACCCGACCACCCCACCGCGGA
Organism: Streptomyces sp. NPDC006265; assembly: GCF_040613555.1. NCBI lineage: Bacteria > Bacillati > Actinomycetota > Actinomycetes > Kitasatosporales > Streptomycetaceae > Streptomyces > Streptomyces sp. NPDC006265. Next base: position 4,765 of record NZ_JBEXSH010000114.1, on the reverse strand, counting down.
CGCCGAAGGACTCCGCCAGGACGTCCTGGACCTCGTCCGCGAACTCGGCGTGACCGCCATCCGCTACCCCGGCGGCAACTTCGTCTCCGGCTACAAGTGGGAGGACTCGGTCGGCCCGGTCGAGGACCGCCCCCGCCGCCTCGACCTCGCCTGGCGCTCCACCGAGACCAACCGCTTCGGCCTCTCCGAGTACATCGCCTTCCTGAAGAAGATCGGCCCCCAGGCCGAGCCCATGATGGCCCTCAACCTCGGCACCCGGGGTGTCGCCGAGGCCCTCGAACTCCAGGAGTACGCCAACCACCCCGCCGGCACGGCCCTGTCCGACCTCCGTGCCGCGCACGGCGACAAGGACCCCTTCGGCATCAACCTCTGGTGCCTGGGCAACGAGATGGACGGCCCCTGGCAGACCGGCCACAAGACCGCCCAGGAGTACGGCCGGACCGCCGCCGAGACCGCCCGCGCGATGCGCCAGATCGATCCGGGCGTCGAACTCGTCGCCTGCGGCTCCTCCAGCCAGTCCATGCCGACCTTCGCCGCGTGGGAGGCGACGGTCCTGGAGGAGACGTACGACCTCGTCGACTACATCTCCCTGCACGCCTACTACCAGCCCGAGGACGGTGACCTCGACTCCTTCCTGGCCTCCGCCGTCGACATGGAGTCCTTCATCGAGAACGTGGTCGCCACCGCCGACCACATCGGCGCGAAGCTGAAGTCGAAGAAGAAGATCAACCTCTCCTTCGACGAGTGGAACGTCTGGTACATCTCGGAGTGGCACGAGATCGAGAACTCCGGCGCGCGGGACTGGGCCGAGGCCCCGCGCCTGCTGGAGGACAACTACAGCGTGATGGACGCGGTCGTCTTCGGCTCGCTCCTCATCGCCCTGCTCCGGCACGCCGACCGTGTCACTGTCGCCTGCCTCGCGCAGCTCGTCAACGTCATCGCGCCTATCATGACCGAGCCCGGCGGCCCGGCCTGGCGCCAGACCACGTTCTTCCCGTTCGCGCAGGCGGCGCGGTACGGCCGCGGTCAGGTCCTGGACGTGCGCGTGGACTCCCCGAAGCACGAGACGAAGAAGTACGGCGAGACCGACCTGCTCCACGCCACCGCCGTGCGCGCCGAGGACGGCACCGTCACCGTCTTCGCCGTCAACCGCAGCCGGACCGACGCCCTGCCCCTGGAAGTCGCCCTGAGCGGCCTCGACCTGACCCGCGTGGTCGAGCACAGCGCCCTCGCGGACGCCGACCCCGACGCCCGCAACACCCTCGACGACCCGGAGCGGGTCGCCCCGCACGCGGTCGACGGCACGGCGCTCCAGGACGGCACGCTCAGCGCCGTCCTGGAGCCGCTGTCCTGGAACGTGATCCGGCTGGCGTGACGGCCCCGGTCAGCGTTCGATGTGTGGCAGGGCGGTCGAGGACGCCGAGGTCGAGGCCGTCCCGACCGCCCAGTAGCCGTCCGAGCCCGGCACCTTCGCCAGGGCGTTCATGACGACGGGGGTCGTGGCCACCGGCCCCCGCTCGCTCACCCAGGCCGTGCCGTCCCAGCGCAGGTAGTGGGCCCGGGTCTGGTCCCAGAAGTCCCAGCCGGCGATCCGGTCGGGCCGCCCCCGCGCGTCGGCGACGATCCCGTTCAGCATGCCGACACCGAACGGCTCGGTGACGCCCTGCCAGGTGCTGCCGTCACCGTGCAGGAGCAGGACGCCCGGGGGCTTGCCGATCGGTCCGCCCACGCCGTAGTCGTAGCCGACGAGCCACAGATCGTCGTCGGCGACCGGCAGCAGCCCGGTGAGGCTCGCGCGCAGGCCCTGGTAGGCGGGCAGTTCGGTCCAGGCGGAGCCGTTCCAGCGGGCCACGATGCCGACGCCGTACAGCCAGACGTCGCCGCGCGGGGTGAGCTGGACACCCGAGGGCGTGACCGTGGGCGTGCTCGGTGGTGCGGGGAGCCAGGTCCAGGCGCCGCCGTCGTGGTGCAGGAGCAGCAGGCCCTCGGAGGTGCGCCCGGAGAACCAGGCTCCGCCGCCCGGGTCGACCGCGACGCCGGTGAGGGAGGTGCCGGACCTGCCCCGGCCGGGGAAGTCGGTCTCCCGCCAGGTCGTTCCGTCCCACGCCAGCAGATGCGTGGCGCCGGCCGTGTCGGCGCCGATCGCCCACGCCGAGCGGGCGCACGTCCCGGCGACGGAGTGCAGATAGCCGCGGAAACCCAGGTGGGCGAGGCCGGTCCGCGCCCATGCCGTGCCGTCCCACACCAGAGCCAGGGGCGAGCCGAGGGTGCTTGCGCTGCGGCCCTCCTCGCCCACGGCCCACGCCAGGCCGTCCCCGGCGGCGGCGACGTCCCGCAGCTGGGCGGCCGGCGTGCCGTCCGGTGCCGGCACGGCCTGCCACTCCCGGGGCGCCCCTGTTGCCCGTGCGGGCGCCGCGGTGGCCCGCCCGCCGCCCACCGGGGCGAGTCCCAGACCCGCCCCGGCACCGGCTAATCCGCTGATGAACCGTCGTCTTCGCACAGAAGTCCCCTCCCTGTCGCGGCCCGAAGGCTCAACACGGTGAACCAGCCTGCCGGAGAAGGCAATGCGCGCGGACGGCCCGATCCGGTCACACCGGTTTCACGGGCACTCCTCCGGCCGCCGCGCCCAGCAGGGCCAGCCGCGCCTCTCCGGGCCCGGACGGTGTGGTCCCATCGGACAACACCGCCAGTGCCAGTGTGTTGGCACCCCGTGTGCGCAGAATCCCGTTGGGGAGCACGAAGGTGTGCTGCGGGCCCACGTCGTTGATGTACTGGCCCATGTTCCAGCCGTTGAGGAAGATCTGGACACGGTAGGCCCGGCCCGGGTCGTCGTCGAGGACGAGCCCGATCGAGGCGTCGACACCCGGGGCGACGTCCAGCCGGAAGTCCGTCCGGTACCAGGTGACGCCCTGCCGGCGGTCGGACCGGGGGAGTTGGGCGTCCTTCCAGTCCCCGTCGTCGTACTCCGGCAGATGCCAGCCCTCGCGCTCCCCGTGCAGCCCGCCGGTGTTCATCGGCCCGCGCACGGGATCGGGCGTGGAAGCGCCCTGGATACGCCACGTCACCTCGGGGGAGCCGCCCTCGAAGGTGACGGCGGTCAGACCCCGCGCGGCCTTGTGCGTGTCGAGGGCCTTGCCGTCCATGTCGTGCTGCATCCGGCGGACGAGCACGGACAGCACGTGCCGGTCACGCTTCTCGCCCTGCTCCCGCCCCCGCTCCTGTTCCTTCTCTCGCTCCTCACGGAACTTCTCCCGCAGCTTCTCCGGCAGGTCGAAGCCGGCCTTCGCGGTCCACGTCCCCTGCCGTGCCCGGTCCTTGTCGGGGACCGGCATGCGGTGCGTGCCGAGCGGCTCGCCGTCCAGCCAGGCCATCAGCAGGCCCTGCGTGCCCGTGCTGTAGGCGAGGGAGACGGACTCGATGCCGTGCGCGCCGGTCCACTCGCCCCGGTACCAGACGTCGCCGTAGTGGAAGCCGTAGTCGTCGGCGAACAGGACGGGCTGCCCGTCGGGTACGGGCGTGGTGCTGAACGTGGTCTCCTTGTCGGCCGTCGTCCAGTCCGAGTCGTCGAAGTCCGGCTCGGCCTCCGGGTTCCCGGCACGCCGCCGCCAGCCGTCCAGGGCGGGCAGGGCCGGCCGGGTCACCCCGGGCAGCGGCCGCAGCGCCAGCAGACTTCCGGAGGCGCTGATCCGGGTGGGGACCGGGCGTCCGTTCCAGGTGACGTGGGTGATCCCGCGCGGCCCCCACACCTCCAGGCCGGTCTGCCCGGTGGTATCGCCGGTGAGGTGGACCGTGGAGCCGCGCAGCTCCGCCGAGCGCAGCAGGGCGGGGCCGTAGACGAGGAGCACGCCGGACGGGGTCTCGTAGGGCCACAGCCGCAGGGCGGTGGCGTCGTCGGCGAACAGCACCAGCATCGGTGTGTCCACCCCGTCGCCCTCGACCCGCACGCGGCTCAGCCCGCCGGCGCCGAGCGGGGCCGTGATGTTGAGCTTGCCCAGGTTGTACGCCCAGGCGGGCTCCGCGTCCAGCCGCATGGGCGTCGGCTCGTCCGCGCACTCCAGCACGACCTGGGCCATCTCGCCCCGGCGGCCCGCGAACACCGCGATGTCCTGCCGCCCGGCGGTCAGACTCACCATGGGCTGCACGGTGGAGTGCACCAGCGTCCGCCGCCCGAGCCGCAGATTCGCGGCGATCAGTTTGGCGTCGCGGGCCGGGACGGTGACCGGCACGTCGATCCCGGCGTCCGGAAGCGGCGAGGAGACCGCTTCGGCGGTGTCGTTGCGCAGGACGTACAAGTGGGCCCCGGTGTCGGGGTTGGTCAGGTGGTAGACCTTGATCCGCTCGTCGGCCGCTCGCACGGACTTCGCCCGGTTCAGCCTGGCGAGGTCGGGCACGAACCGCAGCAAGTGCCCGGCCTGGTGCATCGGGGCGAGCTTCGGGGTGGCGTTGCGGGCCTCGTCGAACGCGGCGCCGTAGTCGTACGAGGTGTAGACGGCCGGCGCGGGCAGCCAGCCCCAGGAGGTGCCGCCGTACGTCATGTAGACGTTGTGCAGCGTGATGCCGTTGGCGAGATTGGTGAGGTGGAAGCGCCGCTCGTACGCCGCGTCCCGGGTCCGGCGTGCCTCGGCGTACCCCTTGCCGTCGAACGCCGACCCGCCCCACGGGTCGAACCAGCCCCCGCCGAACTCGGGCAGATCGGAAGAGCGTCGGGTATGGAAAGAGTGTAGTCTGGTCGGAGTAGATCTCGGAGGTGGCCGTATCATTAAAC
>NZ_JBEXSH010000113.1:0-15200 GCF_040613555.1 Streptomyces sp. NPDC006265 | reverse complement strand
GTGGCCGAGAACCATACGGATCAGGCCACCCCGGCGGCACGTTTCTTCTGGACCCGCGGAACGGGTCAGGCCTCCTCGTGGGACGCCACCGCGCGGCGCGCGTCCGCGTCCAGCACACCCCAGCTGATCAGCTGCTCCGTGAGCACGGAGGGGGACTGGTCGTAGATGACGGCGAGTGTGCGCAGGTCGTCCTGGCGGATCGACAGCACCTTGCCGTTGTAGTCACCGCGCTGCGACTGGATCGTGGCCGCGTAGCGCTGAAGAGGGCCCGCCTTCTCGGCCGGCACCGTGGCCAGCCGCTCCAGGTCCAGGACCAGCTTCGGCGGCGGCTCGGCGGCGCCGCCCGGGGTCGTGCCCGGAAGCAACTCCTGCACCGGAACGCCGTAGAAGTCCGCCAGCTCGGCAAGGCGCTGTACGGTCACGGCACGGTCGCCGCGCTCGTACGAACCGACCACGACCGCTTTCCAGCGGCCCTGGGACTTCTCCTCGACACCGTGGAGGGAAAGGCCCTGCTGGGTGCGGATCGCCCGGAGCTTGGCCCCGAGCTGTTTGGCGTATTCGCTGGACATATAGCTCCCCGGCACTGTGTCGACGCGTCTGGCGTGGGTGCCAGGCCGCGCGGCTGGTAACTCACTGTGAGGTTACGCAGCGTTACTCTGCTGCGTCAAGCCGAATGGTCCGCACCGACTCTTCCGTGATATCGGCGGTCCGTTAGGCCGAGTGGGTGATCCAAGGGGGCCATACGGGCGATCGGGGGGACCTGCTACCGTGTATGGCGCAATCCCGACGTCCTTTAAGGTCCGTCCCGTGAGGCGGAGAAGGAGGTCCGTTTCTTATGGACTCGCACGACACGTACTCCGATGCCCGGCCCGTTCTTGAAGGACCTGACATCGCGCGGGTACTGACCCGCATCGCCCACGAGATCGTCGAACGCGCCAAGGGCGCCGACGACGTGGTGCTCCTCGGCATTCCGACCCGGGGTGTCTTCCTCGCCCGGCGGATCGCGGACAAGCTCGAGCAGATCACCGAGCGCAAGGTTCCGTGCGGCTCGCTCGACATCACCATGTACCGCGACGACCTGCGCATGCACCCGCCGCGTGCGCTGGCCCGCACCGAGATCCCCGGTGACGGCCTCGACGGCAAGCTCGTCGTCCTCGTCGACGACGTGCTCTTCTCCGGGCGCACCATCCGCGCCGCCCTCGACGCCCTGAACGACATCGGGCGCCCGCGCGCGGTGCAGCTCGCCGTTCTCGTCGACCGCGGACACCGCGAACTGCCCATCCGCGCCGACTACGTCGGCAAGAACCTCCCCACGTCGTTGCGGGAGACGGTCAAGGTCCAGCTCGCCGAGGAGGACGGTCGCGACACCGTGCTGCTCGGTGCCAAGCCGACCTCTCAGTAGCGCTCCAGGCGTATGCCGCCGTCGTACGCCCGCTCCGTGCGCCCTCGCGCGCCCGTCTGCCCCAATTCTCCCGAATGAACTGCCTTACGGAGCCTGACAGATGCAGCGTCATCTCATCTCGGCCGCCGACCTCACCCGCGACGACGCCGTCCTGATCCTCGACACCGCCGAGGAGATGGCCCGAGTCGCCGATCGGCCGATCAAGAAGCTGCCGACCCTGCGCGGCCGCACGATCGTCAACCTCTTCTTCGAGGACTCCACCCGGACCCGGATTTCCTTCGAGGCCGCCGAGAAGCGGCTGTCCGCGGACGTCATCAACTTCACTGCCAAGGGCTCCAGCGTCTCCAAGGGCGAGTCCCTGAAGGACACCGCCCAGACCCTGGAGGCCATGGGCGTGGACGCCGTGGTCATCCGGCACGGCGCCTCCGGAGCCCCGTACCGCCTCGCCAACTCCGGCTGGATCGACGCCGTCGTCGTCAACGCCGGCGACGGCACCCACCAGCACCCCACCCAGGCCCTGCTGGACGCCTTCACCATGCGCCGCCGCCTGATCGGCCCGGACGCCGGCCTCGGCCGGGACCTCGAGGGCAAGCGCATCACGCTCGTCGGCGACGTCCTGCACAGCAGGGTCGCCCGCTCCAACGTCGACCTGCTGCACACCCTCGGCGCCGAGGTCACCCTCGTCGCCCCGCCCACCCTGCTGCCGGTCGGCATCGAGACCTGGCCCTGCGAGGTCTCCTACGACCTCGACAGCACGCTGCCCAAGTCCGACGCGGTGATGATGCTGCGCGTCCAGCGCGAGCGCATGAACGCCGCCTTCTTCCCGACCGAGCGCGAGTACTCCCGGCGCTACGGTCTCGACGGCGACCGTATGGCGCGGATGCCCGAGCACGCCATCGTGATGCACCCCGGCCCGATGGTCCGGGGCATGGAGATCACCGCCGAGGTCGCCGACTCCGACCGCTGCACCGTCGTCGAGCAGGTCGCAAACGGAGTGTCCATCCGGATGGCCGTTCTGTATCTGCTGCTCGGTGGGAACGAACCCGCCGTCACCCACCCCCGCACCGAGGAGAAGTAAGACAGATGAGCAAGATCCTGATCCGTGGTGCCAAGGTGCTCGGCGGCGAGCCGCAGGACGTGCTGATCGACGGCGGGACGATCGCCGCCACCGCCCGGCAGGGCGAAATCGACTGGAGCGGTGCCGGTCTGAGCGCCGAGGGCGCCGAGGTCGTCGAGGCCGAGGGCAAGGTGCTGCTGCCGGGCCTGGTCGACCTGCACACCCATCTGCGCGAGCCCGGCCGCGAGGACTCCGAGACCGTCCTCACCGGCACCCGGGCGGCGGCCTCCGGCGGCTACACCACCGTGTTCGCCATGGCCAACACCTTCCCGGTCGCCGACACCGCCGGTGTCGTCGAGCAGGTCTGGAGACTCGGCAAGGAGCACGGCTACTGCGACGTCCAGCCCATCGGCGCCGTCACCGTCGGCCTGGAGGGCCGCAAGCTCGCCGAGCTGGGCGCCATGCACGAGTCCGCCGCCGGCGTCACCGTCTTCTCCGACGACGGCAAGTGCGTCCACGACGCCGTGATCATGCGCCGGGCCCTGGAGTACGTGAAGGCCTTCGGTGGGGTCGTCGCCCAGCACGCGCAAGAGCCGCGGCTGACCGAGGGCGCCGAGATGAACGAGGGCATCGTCTCCGCCGAGCTGGGGCTCGGGGGCTGGCCCGCGGTGGCCGAAGAATCGATCATCGCCCGGGATGTCCTGCTCGCCGACCACGTCGGCTCCCGCGTCCACATCTGTCACCTGTCGACCGCAGGCTCGGTCGAGATCGTCCGCTGGGCCAAGTCCCGCGGCATCGCCGTCACCGCCGAGGTCACCCCGCACCACCTGCTCCTCACCGACGAGCTGGTGCGCACCTACAACCCCGTCTACAAGGTCAACCCGCCGCTGCGCACCGAGCGCGACGTCATGGCCCTGCGCGAGGCCCTCGCCGACGGCACGATCGACATCGTCGCCACCGACCACGCCCCGCACCCGCACGAGGACAAGGACTGCGAGTGGGCCGCGGCCGCCATGGGCATGGTCGGCCTGGAGACGGCCCTGTCAGTGGTGCAGGAGACCATGGTCGACACGGGCCTGCTCGACTGGGCCGGCGTCGCCGACCGGATGTCCGTCACGCCCGCGCAGATCGGACAGGCCACGGGCCACGGACGTCCCGTCTCGGCAGGTGAGCCCGCCAACCTCAGCCTGGTCGACACGGCATACCGTGGGCTCGTGGAACCCGCGGGCTTCGCCTCGCGCAGCCGCAACACCCCCTACGCGGGGCGTGAGCTGCCGGGCCGTGTGACGCACACGTGGCTGCGGGGCAAGGCCACGCTCGTCGACGGGAAGCTCACGTGACACCTGTACTCCTGCTGGCCGCCGAGAAGGAATCGGCGCAAGTGACCGACTGGGCCGCCCGCATCGGCTGGGTCGTCGGCCTCGGCCTGTTCGTCGCGCTCGTCTACTGGCTGATGCGCGAGGGCTGGAAGTGGCGCGGCACCCTCCAGGGCGACCTCCCCGAGCTGCCCACCACCCCGGACGACCCGGGGCCCGCGAAGCTGGCCATGAGCGGCCGCTACCACGGCTCCACCACGGCCGGTCAGTGGCTCGACCGCATCGTCGCCCGGGGCCTGGGCACCCGCAGCCGGGCCGAGCTCACCCTCACGGACGCCGGCCTCGACGTCGTACGCCCCGGGGCGAGCGACTTCTTCGTCCCGGCCGCACAGCTGCGCGAGGCCCGGCTCGACAAGGGCATCGCCGGCAAGGTGCTCACCGAGGGCGGTCTGCTGATCGTCACCTGGGCGCACGGCGACCGGCTGATCGACTCCGGGTTCCGCTCCGACCACGCGGCCGAGCACAACGAGTGGGTCGAAGCCCTCAACTCCATGATCGAAAAGAACACCAGGGAAGGCGCCGAACGATGACCACCTCCACCAGGGGAGCCGCCAAAACTCCCGCCGTACTCGTCCTGGAGGACGGCCGGATCTTCCGCGGCCGCGCCTACGGGGCCGTGGGGGAGACCTTCGGCGAAGCGGTGTTCTCCACCGGTATGACCGGCTACCAGGAGACCCTCACCGACCCCTCGTACCACCGCCAGGTCGTGGTGATGACCGCCCCGCACGTCGGGAACACGGGCGTGAACGACGAGGACATGGAGTCCAGGAAGATCTGGGTCTCCGGCTACGTGGTGCGCGACCCCGCGCGCGTGCCGTCCAACTGGCGCTCCCGGCGCACGCTGGACGAGGAGCTGGACGCCCAGGGCGTCGTCGGCATCAGCGGCATCGACACCCGCGCCCTCACCCGCCACCTGCGCGAGCGCGGCGCCATGCGCGTCGGGATCTTCAGCGGGGACGCCGTCCGGGAGGACTCGGCGCTCCTCGCGCGCGTGCAGGAAGCCCCGCAGATGAAGGGCGCGAACCTCTCCGCCGAGGTCGCCACCACCGAGCCGTACGTCGTCCCGGCGATCGGCGAGAAGAAGTTCACCGTCGCCGCTGTCGACCTCGGCATCAAGGGCATGACCCCGCACCGCATGGCCGAGCGCGGCATCGAGGTGCACGTGCTCCCGGCGACCGCGACCGTCGATGACGTGTATGCGGTCAACCCGGACGGCGTGTTCTTCTCCAACGGCCCGGGCGACCCGGCCACCGCCGACCACCCCGTCTCCGTGATGCAGGGCGTCCTGGAGCGCGGCACTCCGCTGTTCGGCATCTGCTTCGGCAACCAGATCCTCGGCCGCGCTCTCGGCTTCGGCACCTTCAAGCTGAAGTACGGCCACCGCGGCATCAACCAGCCGGTGCAGGACCGTACGACCGGCAAGGTCGAGGTCACCGCGCACAACCACGGCTTCGCCGTCGACGCCCCGCTCGACCAGGTCTCCGAGACCCCGTTCGGTCGCGCCGAGGTGTCGCACGTCTGCCTGAACGACAACGTGGTGGAAGGGCTCCAGCTCCTCGACCGCCCCGCCTTCAGCGTCCAGTACCACCCCGAAGCGGCAGCCGGCCCGCACGACGCCGCCTACCTGTTCGACCGCTTCGTTTCCCTGATGGAGGGCCAGCGTGCCTAAGCGCACCGATATCCAGTCCGTCCTGGTCATCGGCTCCGGCCCGATCGTCATCGGCCAGGCCGCCGAGTTCGACTACTCCGGCACCCAGGCGTGCCGCGTCCTGAAGGCCGAGGGCCTCAGGGTCGTCCTGGTGAACTCCAACCCGGCGACGATCATGACCGACCCGGAGATCGCCGACGCCACCTACGTCGAGCCGATCACCCCCGAGTTCGTCGAGAAGATCATCGCCAAGGAGCGCCCCGACGCGCTGCTGCCGACCCTGGGCGGCCAGACGGCGCTGAACACCGCGATCTCGCTGCACGGCAACGGCGTCCTGGAGAAGTACGGCGTCGAGCTGATCGGCGCCAATGTGGAGGCCATCAACAAGGGCGAGGACCGCGACCTGTTCAAGGAGGTCGTCGAGGAGGTCCGCAAGAAGATCGGGCACGGCGAGTCGGCCCGCTCGTACATCTGCCACTCCATGGACGACGTCCTCAAGGGCGTCGAGGAGCTCGGCGGGTACCCGGTCGTCGTCCGTCCGTCCTTCACCATGGGCGGCGCCGGCTCCGGCTTCGCCCACGACGAGGAGGAACTGCGCCGCATCGCCGGGCAGGGCCTCACGCTCTCCCCGACCACCGAGGTGCTCCTGGAGGAGTCCATCCTCGGCTGGAAGGAGTACGAGCTGGAGCTGATGCGCGACAAGCACGACAACGTCGTGGTCGTCTGCTCCATCGAGAACTTCGACCCCATGGGCGTCCACACCGGTGACTCGATCACCGTGGCGCCCGCGATGACGCTGACCGACCGCGAGTACCAGGTGCTGCGCGACGTCGGCATCGCGATCATCCGCGAGGTCGGCGTCGACACCGGCGGCTGCAACATCCAGTTCGCGGTCAACCCCGAGGACGGTCGCGTGATCGTCATCGAGATGAACCCGCGCGTGTCCCGGTCCAGCGCCCTCGCCTCCAAGGCCACCGGCTTCCCGATCGCCAAGATCGCCGCCAAGCTCGCCGTCGGCTACACGCTGGACGAGATCCCGAACGACATCACGCAGGAGACCCCGGCCTCCTTCGAGCCGACGCTCGACTACGTGGTCGTGAAGGCCCCGCGGTTCGCCTTCGAGAAGTTCCCGAGCGCCGACTCCACCCTCACCACCACCATGAAGTCGGTCGGCGAGGCCATGGCCATCGGCCGCAACTTCACCGAGGCCTTCCAGAAGGCCCTGCGCTCGCTGGAGAGGAAGGGCAGCCAGTTCACCTTCGTCGGCGAGCCCGGAGACAAGGACCGGCTGCTGCGCGACTCGGTCCGGCCCACGGACGGCCGTATCAACACCGTCATGCAGGCCATCCGCGCAGGCGCCACACCCGAGGAGGTCTTCGAGTACACGAAGATCGACCCCTGGTTCGTCGACCAGCTCTTCCTGATCAAGGAGATCGCCGACGAGCTGGCCGAGGCCCCCGAGCTGACCACCGACCTGCTCGCCGAGGCCAAGCGGCACGGCTTCTCCGACACGCAGATCGGTGAGATCCGCGGCCTGCGCGAGGACGTCGTCCGCGAGGTCCGGCACGCGCTCGGCATCCGCCCGGTCTACAAGACGGTCGACACCTGCGCCGCCGAGTTCGCCGCGAAGACGCCGTACTTCTACTCCTCCTACGACGAGGAGACGGAGGTCGCCTCCCGCGAGAAGCCGGCCGTCATCATCCTGGGTTCCGGCCCGAACCGCATCGGCCAGGGCATCGAGTTCGACTACTCCTGCGTCCACGCCTCCTTCGCGCTCAGCGACGCGGGCTACGAGACCGTGATGGTCAACTGCAACCCGGAGACCGTCTCCACGGACTACGACACCTCCGACCGCCTGTACTTCGAGCCGCTGACGCTCGAGGACGTGCTGGAGATCGTGCACGCCGAGCAGCAGGCCGGACCGGTCGCGGGCGTCGTCGTGCAACTCGGCGGCCAGACCCCGCTGGGCCTGTCGCAGGCACTGAAGGACAACGGCGTACCGATCGTCGGCACCTCCCCGGAGGCCATCCACGCCGCCGAGGACCGGGGCGCCTTCGGCCGGGTCCTGGCGGAGGCCGGTCTCCCGGCCCCCAAGCACGGCACGGCCACCACCTTCACCGAGGCCAAGTCCATCGCCGACGAGATCGGCTACCCGGTCCTCGTCCGCCCGTCCTACGTCCTCGGCGGGCGCGGCATGGAGATCGTCTACGACGAGACGCGCCTGGAGGCGTACATCGCCGAGTCGACCGAGATCAGCCCCTCGCGGCCGGTCCTGGTCGACCGGTTCCTCGACGACGCGATCGAGATCGATGTCGATGCCCTCTACGACGGCGAGGAGCTCTACCTCGGCGGCGTCATGGAGCACATCGAGGAGGCCGGCATCCACTCCGGCGACTCGGCGTGCGCCCTCCCCCCGATCACGCTCGGGGGCTTCGACATCAAGCGCCTGCGCGCCTCCACGGAGGGCATCGCCAAGGGCGTCGGGGTCCGCGGCCTGATCAACATCCAGTTCGCGCTCGCGGGCGACATCCTCTACGTCCTGGAGGCCAACCCGCGCGCGTCCCGGACCGTCCCCTTCACCTCGAAGGCGACGGCGGTGCCGCTGGCCAAGGCCGCCGCCCGCATCTCGCTCGGCGCGACCATCGCCGAGCTGCGTGCCGAGGGCCTGCTCCCGGCCAACGGTGACGGCGGTGAGCTCCCGCTCGACGCGCCGATCTCCGTCAAGGAGGCCGTCATGCCGTGGTCGCGCTTCCGCGACATCCACGGCCGCGGCGTCGACACGGTCCTCGGCCCGGAGATGCGCTCCACCGGCGAGGTCATGGGCATCGACTCGGTCTTCGGTACGGCGTACGCCAAGTCGCAGGCCGGCGCCTACGGCCCGCTGCCCACCAAGGGCCGCGCGTTCATCTCGGTCGCCAACCGCGACAAGCGCTCGATGATCTTCCCGGCCCGCGAGCTGGTCGCGCACGGCTTCGAGCTGCTCGCCACGTCCGGCACGGCGGAGGTCCTCAAGCGCAACGGCATCAACGCCACCGTCGTGCGCAAGCAGTCCGAGGGCACCGGCCCGAACGGCGAGAAGACCATCGTCCAGCTCATCCACGACGGCGAGGTCGACCTCATCGTCAACACCCCGTACGGCACGGGCGGCCGCCTCGACGGCTACGACATCCGTACGGCGGCCGTGGCACGCTCCGTGCCCTGCCTGACGACGGTCCAGGCACTCGCGGCGGCGGTCCAGGGCATCGACGCCCTCAACCGCGGCGAGGTGAGCGTGCGATCGCTCCAGGAACACGCGGAGCACCTGACCGCGGCCCGCGACTAGCAGCCCCGAGGGGGACACCGGAAACGGTGTCCCCCTCTTCGTGAGGACGCCATGTCTTCGTGAGGACATCATGTACAAGATCTTCTTCCGTCTCGTCTTCAAGCGGCTGGACCCGGAGCAGGCCCACCACCTGGCCTTCCGCTGGATCCGCCTGGCCGCCCGCGTGCCCGTGCTGCGCACCTTCCTCGCGGCCGCCCTCGCGCCCCGCCACAAGGAGCTGCGCACCGAGGCCCTCGGGCTGCGCATGCACGGCCCCTTCGGGCTCGCCGCGGGCTTCGACAAGAACGCCGTTGGCATCGACGGCATGGCGATGCTCGGCTTCGACCACGTCGAGATCGGCACGGTCACCGGAGAGCCGCAGCCCGGCAACCCCAAGCAGCGGTTGTTCCGCCTGGTCAAGGACCGCGCGCTGATCAACCGCATGGGCTTCAACAACGACGGCTCGCTCCGTGTCGCCGCCCGCCTGGCCTCCCGCACGCCGGTCTTCAAGCCGGTCGTCGGGGTCAACATCGGCAAGACCAAGGTCGTCCCCGAGGAGGAGGCCGTCGCCGACTACGTGAAGTCGGCCGAGCGGCTCGCCCCGTACGCCGACTACCTGGTCGTCAACGTCTCCTCGCCGAACACGCCGGGTCTGCGCAACCTTCAGGCGACGGAGGCACTGCGTCCCCTGCTGAGCGCCGTCCGCGAGGCCGCCGACCGCACGGTCTCCGCGCGGCGCGTCCCGCTCCTGGTCAAGATCGCGCCAGACCTCGCCGACGAGGACGTGGACGCCGTCGCCGACCTCGCCGTGGAACTCGGCCTTGACGGCATCATCGCCACGAACACCACCATCGCGCGCGACGGACTCGGCCTGACGTCGGACCCCACCCTGGTCAAGGAGACCGGCGGCCTGTCCGGGGCACCCCTGAAGGAACGTTCCCTGGAGGTCCTGCGCCGCCTCTACGCGCGCGTGGGCGACCGGATCACCCTGGTGGGCGTGGGCGGCATCGAGAACGCCGAGGACGCCTGGCAGCGCATCCTGTCCGGTGCCACGCTGGTCCAGGGCTACAGCGCCTTCGTCTACGAGGGGCCCTTCTGGGGCCGCTCCATCCACAAGGGGCTCGCCGCACGCCTGGCCACGAGCCCGTACGCCACGCTCGCCGACGCGGTGGGCGCCGACGTGAGGAAGACGGCATGAGTGGTCTCGAACCCTTCGGCGCACGCCTGCGCCGGGCCATGGACGAGCGTGGCCCGCTGTGCGTCGGCATCGACCCGCATGCCTCCCTGCTCGCCGAGTGGGGCCTGAACGACGACGTGGCGGGCCTGGAGCGGTTCAGCCGCACGGTCGTCGAGGCGGTGGCCGACCGGGTCGCCGTGCTCAAGCCGCAGAGCGCGTTCTTCGAGCGCTTCGGCTCGCGCGGCGTCGCCGTGCTGGAGAAGTCGGTCGCCGAGGCCCGGGCGGCCGGCGCGCTGGTCGTGATGGACGCCAAGCGCGGCGACATCGGCTCCACCATGGCCGCGTACGCCGAGTCCTTCCTGCACAAGGACGCGCCGCTGTTCTCCGACGCGCTGACGGTCTCGCCGTACCTCGGCTACGGATCGCTCAGCCCGGCCGTCGCGCTGGCCCGGAAGAGCGGTGCGGGACTGTTCGTGCTGGCGCTGACCTCCAACCCGGAGGGCGGCGAGGTCCAGCACGCCGTGCGGCCCGGCGGCCGGAACGTCGGAGCGACGATGCTCGCGCACCTGGCCGCCGAGAACACAGGGGAGGAGCCCATGGGGTCCTTCGGCGCGGTCGTCGGCGCCACCCTCGGTGATCTGTCGACGTACGACCTGGACATCAACGGCCCGCTCCTCGCACCCGGCATCGGCGCCCAGGGCGCCACGCCGGCCGATCTTCCCTGGGTCTTCGGTGCGGCGGTGCGCAACGTCGTGCCGAACGTCAGCCGGGGAGTGCTACGCCACGGTCCCGACACGGTCGCTCTGCGTGACGCCGCGGAGCGCTTCGCGGAGGAGATCCGTCACGCCGTGACGTCCTCCTGAAGGGGTCCAGACCTTCTCGCGAGACCTCCGATGAGTGGTCCGGGGCCCGCTTGAGTCTGAATACATCCTCAAATCCGGGGCAGTATGTCCTAAATGTCCATTCAGATGAAGGCTGACCAGGACTTTTCCGCTGTTCTCGCTGACTCTGGCGGACTTGCCCGCTAGTCTCCGACGAGAGAACGGGCAAGCGTGTGTTGCTCGTGGCTCCCCAGGTGTGGGGCGACTAGGTTCCTCACCGGTCCGTATCCGACAGTTCGACATCCGAGGTGACGTAGGCGTGGCTCTTCCGCCCCTTACCCCTGAACAGCGCGCAGCCGCGCTCGAAAAGGCCGCCGCGGCTCGCCGGGAGCGGGCCGAGGTCAAGAATCGACTCAAGCACTCCGGCGCCTCCCTTCACGAGGTCATCAAGCAGGGCCAGGAGAACGACGTCATCGGCAAGATGAAGGTCTCCGCCCTTCTCGAGTCGCTGCCGGGCGTGGGCAAGGTCCGCGCCAAGCAGATCATGGAGCGACTCGGCATCTCCGAGAGCCGCCGCGTGCGGGGCCTCGGTTCCAACCAGATCGCCTCCCTGGAGCGCGAGTTCGGCAGCACCGGCTCCTGAACCGGGCGTTCCGGGGAAGTGAGTCCCGGGCACTCCGCGATTGCTGGATAATCGCTGCATGGCTGCAACACCCCGGGGGACGACCCCCGTGCCCCCGGACGTACGTCCGCGGCTGACCGTGCTCTCCGGCCCCTCCGGGGTCGGTAAGAGCACGGTCGTCGCCCATATGCGCAAGGAACATCCCGAGGTCTGGCTCTCCGTGTCGGCGACGACGCGCAAGCCCCGGCCCGGCGAGCAGCACGGAGTTCACTACTTCTTCGTCTCCGACGACGAGATGGACAAGCTGATCGCCAACGGGGAACTGCTGGAGTGGGCCGAGTTCGCCGGCAACCGCTACGGCACGCCGCGAGCGGCCGTGCAGGAGCGCCTGGAGAACGGCGAGCCCGTGCTCCTCGAGATCGACCTCCAGGGCGCTCGCCTGGTCCGTGAGTCGATGCCCGAGGCCCAGCTGGTGTTCCTGGCTCCTCCCTCCTGGGAAGAGCTCGTGCGCCGACTCACCGGGCGGGGCACCGAACCGCCCGAGGTGATCGAGCGACGGCTGGAAGCGGCGAAGATCGAACTCGCGGCCGAGCCGGAGTTCGACACCACCCTGGTCAACACCTCCGTCGAGGACGTAGCTCGCGAGCTGCTAGCCTTGATGGACGTCGTGTGACCATCGCCGATCGTTCCGGTCGGCTGATCAGCCCGGCAAATTCTTTCCCATCCATCGGAAGGTAGAGCGTGTCCTCTTCCATCTCCGCGCCCGAGGGCATCATCAACCCGCCGATCGACGAGCTCCTCGAGGCCACCGACTCGAAGTACAGCCTCGTGATCTACGCGGCCAAGCGTGCCCGCCAGATCAACGCGTACTACTCGCAGCTCGGCGAGGGTCTCCTCGAGTACGTCGGTCCCCTCGTCGACACCCACGTCCACGAGAAGCCGCTCTCGATCGCCCTCCGCGAGATCAACGCGGGGCTCCTGACGTCCGAGGCCGTCGAGGGCCCGGCGCAGTAAATGAGATTTGCAGCTTGACGCTGACTTATCCACAGGCCCGGCAGGCCGACTGCCGGGCCTGTGGTGTGTCATGGAGTCGTACGGTGTGCCGGTTGCCGAGGTCCGGGGAGAGACGTGGACAAGCCGAAGGTCGTTCTGGGGGTCAGCGGGGGCATCGCCGCGTACAAGGCCTGTGAGCTGCTGCGGCGGCTGACGGAGTCGGGCCATGACGTGCGCGTGGTGCCCACCGCCTCCGCGCTGCACTTCGTCGGCGCCGCGACCTGGTCCGCGCTCTCCGGCCACCCGGTCTCCACCGAGGTGTGGGACGACGTGCACGAGGTCCCACACGTCCGCATCGGGCAGCACGCGGACCTGGTCGTCGTCGCCCCGGCCACCGCCGACATGCTCGCCAAGGCGGCCCACGGCCTCGCCGACGACCTCCTGACCAACACGCTGCTCACCGCCCGCTGCCCGGTCGTCTTCGCCCCCGCCATGCACACGGAGATGTGGGAGCACCCGGCCACCCAGGAGAACGTGGCGACGCTGCGCCGCCGCGGCGCTCTCGTCATCGAGCCGGCCGTGGGCCGCCTCACGGGCGTCGACACCGGCAAGGGCCGACTGCCCGACCCCGGCGAGATCTTCGAGGTCTGCCGCCGCGTCCTGGCCCGGGGCGTCGCCGAGCCCGACCTCGCGGGCCGGCATGTCGTCGTCAGCGCCGGTGGCACCCGGGAGCCCCTGGACCCCGTCCGCTTCCTCGGCAACCGCTCCTCCGGAAAGCAGGGCTACGCCCTCGCCCGCACCGCCGCCGCCCGCGGCGCCCGCGTCACTCTGATCGCGGCCAACAGCACCCTGCCGGCCCCGACGGGCGTCGACGTCGTGCCGGTCGGCACCGCCGTGGAGCTGCGCGAGGCGGTGCTGCGCACCGCCCCCGACGCCGACGCCGTGGTGATGGCGGCCGCCGTGGCGGACTTCCGCCCGGCGGCGTACGCGACGGGGAAGATCAAGAAGAAGGACGGCCAGGAACCGGAGCCGATCACCCTGGTGCGGAATCCGGACATCCTCGCGGAGATCTCCGGGGGCCGGACCCGCGCCGGACAGGTGATCGTCGGCTTCGCCGCGGAGACGGACGACGTCCTCGCCAACGGCCGAGCCAAGCTCAAGCGCAAGGGCTGCGATCTGCTGGTCGTGAACGAGGTGGGGGAGCGCAAGACCTTCGGTTCCGAGGAGAACGAGGCGGTCGTGCTCGGCGCCGACGGCAGCGAGACCGCGGTGGCACACGGACCCAAGGAAGCCCTGGCCGACACCGTGTGGGACCTGGTGGCCGAGCGCCTGCGCTGATGTCTCAGACGCCGTGCACCCGCTCGAAAGCCGGTCGATAGGGGCGTGGCGCATCTGGCCAACGTCGCTCGGCATTGGGCAGAATGCTCGTGCCGCAGGTCACAGCACTCCCGAGTGGCGAGACAGGGGGCCCGTGGCCGAAGCGTGACCCGTAAACTGTTCCACGGACGGCGCCGGGTGCAGCCCCCGCCGTCCGCCAATGATCAGCCAGCAGCCGCTGCAACCCCAGGGAGCGTTGTGTCCCGTCGCCTTTTCACCTCGGAGTCCGTGACCGAGGGTCACCCCGACAAGATCGCTGACCAGATCAGCGACACCATTCTCGACGCGCTCCTGCGCGAGGACCCGTCCTCCCGGGTCGCCGTCGAGACCCTGATCACGACCGGCCTGGTGCACGTGGCCGGCGAGGTCACGACCAAGACGTACGCGGACATCGCGACGCTGGTCCGGAACAAGATCCTCGAAATCGGTTACGACTCCAGCAAGAAGGGCTTCGACGGCGCCTCCTGTGGCGTGTCGGTGTCGATCGGTGCGCAGTCCCCGGACATCGCCCAGGGTGTGGACACGGCGTACGAGTCCCGTGTCGAGGGCGACGAGGACGAGCTCGACAAGCAGGGCGCGGGCGACCAGGGCCTGATGTTCGGCTACGCGACGGACGAGACGCCGACGCTGATGCCGCTGCCGGTCTTCCTGGCCCACCGGCTGTCGAAGCGCCTGTCCGACGTGCGCAAGAACGGCACGATCCCCTACCTGCGCCCGGACGGCAAGACGCAGGTCACCATCGAGTACGACGGTGACAAGGCGGTCCGTCTGGACACCGTCGTCGTCTCCTCGCAGCACGCCTCGGACATCGACCTGGACTCGCTGCTGGCTCCGGACATCAAGGAGTTCGTCGTCGAGCCGGAGCTGAAGGCGCTCCTGGACGAGGGCATCAAGATCGACACGGAGAACTACCGTCTCCTGGTCAACCCCACCGGCCGCTTCGAGATCGGCGGCCCGATGGGTGACGCCGGCCTGACCGGCCGCAAGATCATCATCGACACCTACGGGGGCATGGCCCGCCACGGCGGCGGTGCCTTCTCCGGCAAGGACCCGTCCAAGGTCGACCGCTCCGCGGCGTACGCGATGCGCTGGGTCGCGAAGAACGTGGTCGCCGCAGGTCTCGCCACGCGCTGCGAGGTCCAGGTCGCGTACGCGATCGGCAAGGCCGAGCCGGTGGGTCTGTTCGTCGAGACCTTCGGCACCGCCAAGATCGACACGGAGAAGATCGAGAAGGCGATCGACGAGGTCTTCGACCTCCGCCCGGCCGCCATCATCCGCGACCTCGACCTGCTCCGCCCGATCTACGCCCAGACCGCCGCGTACGGCCACTTCGGCCGCGAGCTCCCCGACTTCACCTGGGAGCGGACGGACCGCGTGGACGCGCTGCGCAAGGCCGCGGGGCTGTAGGCCCCGTCCTTCAGGGCAT
>NZ_JBEXSH010000112.1:0-15225 GCF_040613555.1 Streptomyces sp. NPDC006265 | reverse complement strand
CCAGCCCCGGCCCGGCCCCTCCACGAGGGCGAGGACGAACAGGGCGCAAGGCGCCGGGAAGCCCTTGTAGCGGAGCTACCAGGGCTTTTCGGCAACGCGGCGAGGTGCGGTGCCAGACCACGTGACCCGGACGGGCATAGTGAAAGGACCCCTAAGAGCGCGGCCGGGTCACGGGGCAGGGGCTGGGGGGGCTCCACACGGGCCGGCCGCCCCTGTCCGCGTGCCCCTTCGGGGGGGGCCTGGACCAGGGAAGCACCCCGGGCCCGCCGAGTCTCCCCCCTCAACTTCTGGCTCGGAAACGGAACGGGTTCCTCAAGTGCTTCCCCTCGCCCCGACCGGCCCTGCACAAGCCGCCCCTCGGCGCCAGAAGGGTGAAGATTGGGGCAAGAGGTGGTAGACCACTCTCAGCGACAGAGAGGTCGACCGTGGGCGCAGACGAGGTGTACGGCGTAGCCCGGCAGCGGTTCGACGTGGCCGACGCGGCGCCCCTGTTGCTCGATTCACAGGGCGTGGTGACGGGCTGGACCAGCGGTGCGCGGCGCCTGTTGGCGTACCCGGCCTCCGAGGCGGTCGGCAGGAAGCTGACCGATCTACTGGCCGCCGAGGACGCCGAGCGCGTGCCGGACCTGTTCGAGCGGTGCCGCAGGGACGGCGGCTGGAGTGGCCTGCTGACGGCCCGCCGCCGGGACGGACAGCCGGTGAAGGTCGCGGCCCGGATCACCTCGGCAGAGGAGGCGCACGGCGGCTCGCGCTGGCTGATGCTCCTGTCGGAGCTGGCCGACGCCCCCGGCTGGGACATGAGCCGCACGGTCCTGGAGCAGATGGCGGTGGGCGCCCCGGTCGGTATCGCGATCGTGGACACGGACCTGCGCTTCGTGTGGTCGAACGCCGCCCTGGAGCAGTTCGGCGGCGGCCCGGCGGCCCGACGGCTCGGGCTGCGCTTCGCGGACGTCCAGCCGGGCATGGACGCCCAGGCGGTCGAGGCCCAGATGCGGCACGTGCTGGAGACCGGCGAGGCGGTGGTCGGCTACGAGCACGTGGGTCACGTGCGCTCGGCCCCGTTGCGCGAGACGGCGCACATGCTGTCGTTCACCCGGCTCGAGGACGACCGGGGCCATCCGATCGGCGTGTACTACACGGTCGTGGACATGACCGACAGGCACCGTGCGCGGCAGCGGCTGGCGCTGCTCGACCGGGCCGGCGAGAGCATCGGCCGCAGCCTGGACCTCACGCGCACCGCGCAGGAGCTCGCGGACCTGGCCGTGCCGGGGCTGGCCGACTTCGCCACCGTGGACCTGCTGGAGTCGGTGTTGCGGGGCGCCGAGCCGGCCCCCGGCCCGCTCGCGGACTCGGAGGAGCCGGTGGAGCTGCGCCGCGCCGGGTACCGGTCCGTGCAGGACCTCGCGGACGCCGTCATCGAGATCGGCGAGGTGGTGGCTTTCCGGGCCGGAACACCGCCCTTCCACTGTCTGGCCACGGGGCGGTCCTGGCGCGCGGAGCGGCTCGACCCGCTGACCCGGGACTGGACCACGGACACCCCGAGCGGCCGCCGGGCCACGTTCCGGGAGCTGGGTCTGCACAGTGTGATGACCGTGCCGATCCGTTCGCGCGGCACCACCCTGGGCATCACGACGTTCTACCGGCGCCAGGACCGGGAGTACTTCGACGAGGAGGACCTGCGGCTGGCGGAGGATATCGTCGCCCGCGCGGCCGTCTGCGTGGACAACGCCCGCCGCTACACCCGAGAGCGGGACGCCGCGCTCGTCCTGCAGCGCAGTCTGCTCCCCCACCGGCTGCCCGAGCAGGACGCCGTCGACGTGGCCGCGTGCTACCGGCCGGCCGACGAGCTGACCGGTCTCGGCGGCGACTGGTACGACCTCATCCCGTTGTCCGGGGCGCGTGTCGCGCTGGTCGTGGGCGAGGTGCCCGGGCACGGCATCGACGCCGCCGCGGCCATGGGGCAGCTGCGGACCGCCGTACGGACCCTGGCGGCTCTGGATCTGCCGCCCGAGGAGGTGCTGGCGCATCTCGACGACCTGGTGGCTCGGTCGGCGCGGGAGGAGGGTGCCGAGCCCGGGACGGTGGGCTCCGCGGGCACGCAGTGCGTGGGCTCGGGGTGCCTGTACGTCGTCTATGACCCGGTCGGCGGCGGGTGCTCGATGGCCGCGGCGGGGCATCCCGCCCCGGCCGTGGTGCTGCCCGACCGCTCGGTCGTGTTCGTCGATCTGCCACAGGGACCGCCGCTGGGCGTGGGCGGCCCGCCGTTCGAGGCGGTCGAGCTGCCCCTGGCGGAGGGCAGCACGCTCGCGCTGCACACCGACGGGCTGCTGGCCCGCGGCGAGACCTGGGCCGTCGACGCGGGCCGGGAGCGGCTGCGGCGGGCGCTGGAGCGGGCGGGCCCGCTCGAGTCGCACTGCCGGTCCGTGGTCGACGCGCTGGTGCCGGACCGCCCGTACGACGACGTGGCCCTGCTGATGGCCCGGACGAAACGTCTCGGCACCGGGCAGGTCGCGGCCTGGGAGCTGCCCTCGGACCCGGCCGTGGTCGCCGACGCCCGCCGCACGGCCACCCGGCAGCTGGCGCACTGGGGCCTGGAGGAGCTGGCCTTCACCACGGAGCTGGTGGTGAGCGAGCTGGTCACCAACGCCATCCGGTACGCCACCGGGTCCATCCGGCTCCGGTTGATCCGGGAGCGTGCCCTGGTCTGCGAGGTTCTCGACGGCGGCGCCACCGCGCCCCATCTGCGCCATCCCCGGACGACGGACGAGGGCGGGCGCGGGCTGCTGCTGGTCTCCCAGCTCACGCAGCGGTGGGGCACGCGGTTCGTCCCCGAGGGGAAGATCATCTGGGCCGAGCAGGCTTTGACGGACCTCCCGGAATGAAGTCGGTCGAGGTTCGCCCATACCGTGCGAAACTGGTGTGACCCCGGCGGCGGTGAGGCGGCGGCCATGGCGGAGACGGCGATCGACTACGGTGCGGTGTTCAAGGCCCTGCCCGGCATGGTGGCGCTCCTGACACCCGAGCTCGTGTACGCGGACGTCAACGAGGAGTTCGTCAGCGCCTCGGGCCGCTCGCGCGAGCAGCTCATCGGCAAGTACCTGTTCGACGTCTTCCCGGACAATCCGAACGACCCGGCCGCGACGGGCATGCGCAATCTGGAGGCCTCGCTGTACCGCGTCCTGGCCACCGGGGAGCGCGACACCATGGCCCTGCAGCGCTACGACGTCGAGGACCCGGAGCGGCCCGGCGAGTGGCAGAAGCGCTACTGGAGCCCGGTGAACGCGCCGTTGCTCGGCTCGGACGGCAAGGTCGTGCTGATCCTGCACCGGGTGGAGGAGGTCACGGAGCTGATCCGGGCCCGGGGCGACTCTCCGGGAAACCGGGGCAGCCGGGCCCAGGTGCTGGAGGCCGAGCTGTACACCCGCGCCCGTGAGCTGCAGGAGCTCAACGAGCGGCTGCGCCAGGCGCACTCCCGGGAGCGGGAGGTGGCGCTGGCCTTGCAGGAGGCGATGCTGCCCGCGCCCCGGCAGGCCGGCAACCACCCGGCCGCCGTCCGGTACCGGCCCGCCGTCGGGGCGCTCAACGTGTGCGGGGACTGGTACGACCTGGTCGACCTGGTGGGCGGCGACCGGATCGGCGTGGCCGTGGGCGACGTGGTCGGGCACGGGCTGGCGGCGGCCGGGGTGATGGGCCAGCTGCGCAGTGCGCTCAGCGCGGCCTCCCGGGTCGCCGCGGGGCCGGCCCAGGCCCTGGACGTGCTGGGGCGCTACGCCCACGTGATCGACGGGGCCGAGTCGACGACCGCCGTGACCACCTTCATCGACTGCGGCAGCCAGGTCATCACCTACAGCAGCGCCGGCCACCCCCCGCCCGTGCTCGTCCACACCGACGGGCGCACGGAGTTTCTCGACCAGGCCACGGACACGCCACTCGACGCCCGCCCGGACCCGATCCCGAGACCCCAGGCCGAGACCACGTTCACGCAGGGCGCCACGCTCGTGCTCTACACCGACGGCCTGATCGAGCGGCGCCACGAGGACATCGACAAGGGGCTGGAGCGGCTCGCCGACGCCCTGCGCGACCATCGGGCCCAGGACCCCGAGACCCTCGCCGACACCGTGCTGTCGGAGTTGCTGCCGCCCGGCGGCGCGACCGACGACACCGCACTGATCATCGTGCGCCTGTGACTACATGCGGGTCTTGCCGTGGTCGAGCAGCCGGACGCGGTCCACGTTCTGCCGGTCCTCGGCGTCCGCGCTGGGCTCGCCGGCGAACCACGCGTCGAGGATCTCCGCCAGCAGCGGCTCCGAGGTCAGCCGCAGGCTGAGCGCGAGCACGTTGGCGTCGTTCCAGCGGCGCGCCCCGTCGGCCGTGTAGGCGTCCGCGCACAGGGCGGCCCGCACGCCGGGCACCTTGTTCGCGGCGATCGAGGCGCCCGTGCCGGTCCAGCAGCACACCACCGCCTGGTCGGCGGTGCCGTCCGCGACCTCGCGGGCCGCGGCCTCGGAGCACACCGCCCACTGCGGGTCGCCGTCCGGGCGCAGCGCGCCGTGCGGGTGCACCTCGTGCCCCCGCTCGCGCAGGGCGGCCACGAGGGAGCGGGCGACGGGTTCGTCCATGTCCGAGGAAACAGAGATCCGCATGCCTGGCAGGCTACTCGCTGAAGCGGCCGGGCCACCGGCCCACAGCGGCCGTCCGCCCGCAAGGACCACCGGCCCGCCACGCA
This sequence comes from Streptomyces sp. NPDC006265, assembly GCF_040613555.1. Classification (NCBI taxonomy): domain Bacteria; kingdom Bacillati; phylum Actinomycetota; class Actinomycetes; order Kitasatosporales; family Streptomycetaceae; genus Streptomyces; species Streptomyces sp. NPDC006265. The sequence goes on along the minus strand of NZ_JBEXSH010000112.1, from coordinate 10,499 downwards.
CCCCCGCTATCGCGCCAGGCCACCCGTTCGGCTTGCCCGTCACCCTGGTGGCGCAGCACGCTGGTCTCGCGGCCCTCCCCAGTCGCATGAGCACCACCGGACACCCACACCTGACTGACCATCAGTCAATTGGCGAAGGATCTGTGCGGTCCGCCCGCACGAGGTGCCCGGTGACCGCGCCTGCACCTACACTGGCACCCCACGACATGCCGGTTGACCTGCTGGAACGCGGCGGTTGAGTCCGCCGCGGGAGTCGAGGAGCGCCCGCTTTGTTCTACTACCTGCTGAAATACGTACTGCTGGGCCCGCTGCTGAGACTGGTCTTCCGGCCTCGGATCGAGGGTCTGGAGCACGTCCCCTCGGAGGGCGCCGCCATCGTCGCCGGGAACCACCTGTCGTTCTCGGACCACTTCCTGATGCCCGCGATCCTCAAACGGCGCATCACCTTCCTCGCGAAGGCCGAGTACTTCACGGGCCCGGGCCTCAAGGGCCACCTGACGGCCTTCTTCTTCCGCAGCGCGGGGCAGATCCCGGTCGACCGCTCCGGCAAGGACGCGGGCCAGGCCGCGATCCGCGAGGGCCTCGGCGTGCTGAGCAAGGACGAGTTGCTCGGCATCTACCCCGAGGGCACCCGCTCGCACGACGGGCGGCTCTACAAGGGCAAGGTCGGCGTGGCGGTGATGGCCCTCAAGGCGGGCGTCCCGGTGATCCCCTGCGCGATGATCGGCACGTTCGAGGCCCAGCCGCCCGGCAAGGTCATCCCCCACATCCATCCCGTCGTGATCCGCTTCGGCAAGCCCCTGGACTTCTCCCGCTACGAGGGCATGGAGAACGAGAAGGCCATCCTGCGCGCCATCACCGATGAGATCATGTACGCCATCCTCTCGCTGTCGGAGCAGGAGTACGTCGACCGGTACGCGGCCGTGGCGAAGGCCGAGGAGGCCGCCGCCAAGGAGCGGAAGTTCCGGCGCATGCCCCTCAGTTGAGCTCTGCTGTCGGCAGAGGCAGGTTCCCCGGCCGGCCTCCGGCGATCTACGGTCGCGGCATGAGACGTGCTGTGGTGATCGGGGCGGGCGGACAGATCGGGAAGCCGGCGGTGGAGGCGCTGGCGCGGGACGGCTGGGAGGTGACGGCCGCCTCGCGCGGCGGCGGCCGGCACGAGAGCTGGCCCGAGGAGGTGCGGACACGGCGGCTGGACCGCGAGGACGACGCGGCGCTCGGCGCGCTGATCGGCGACGGCTGCGACCTCGTGGTCGACATGGTCGCCTACGAGGCCCGGCACGCACGGCAGTTGACGTGCCTGGCCGACCGGATCGGCGCGGCCGTGGTGGTGTCGTCCGTGTCGGTGTACGAGGACGGCAAGGGCCGCGGCTTCGACACCATGGGCGAGCCGGACGGGCTCCCGCACTATCCCGTACCGATCGCGGAGGACCAGGCGACGGTCCCGCCGGGGGGTTCCACGTACAGCACCCGCAAGGTGACCCTGGAGCGTGAACTTTGCGCGGCGGGCGACCGGTTGCCCACCACCGTGCTGCGCCCGGCCGCGGTCCACGGGCCGTACAGTCCGCTCCCCCGCGAGCTGTACTTCGTGAAACGCAACCTCGACGGCCGGCGCAGGCGGGTGCTCGCCTTCCGGGGCGAGAGCCTCTTCCACACCTCGGCGGCGCGCAACATCGCCGAACTGATCCGGCTGGCTGCGGCCCGGCCGGGCTCGCGGGTGCTCAACGCCTGCGATCCGCTGCCGCCGACCGTGTGGGAGATCGGGGCCGCCGTGGACGCGGTCATGGGGGTGGAGACGGAGACCGTCCCGCTGGACGGGCCGGCGCAGACGTCCGTGGGCAGTTCCCCCTGGTCGGCGGAGCTGCCGGTGGTGTGCGACATGTCGGCCGCGGAGCGGGAGCTGGGGTACCGGCCGGTCGTGTCCTACCCGGAGAGCCTGCCGGAGACGATCGAGTGGCTCATCAGCCGACTGTTCGAGCAGGACTGGCGAGAGGCGTTCCCCACCCTCGCCCGCGCCTACCCGGACCTCTTCGACTATGCGGCGGAAGACGCCTGGTTCGGGGCCCGGCCGGCATGAGGAAGGGGCGGCCGGTGTCCCGGCCGCCCCTCACCACCGTACGGAAACGGCTACGACTACGGCTTCGGTGTGGCGTGCGGCGCGCAGGTCACGTCCGCGCCGTCCAGCTTGCCGGTGAGCAGATAGCTGTCCACCCGGGGGTTGATGCACGGGTTGACCAGGCCGGTGACGCCGTGGGAGCCCGCGCCCTTCTCCGTGATCAGGCGGGAGCCCTTGAACCGCTGGTGCAGCTCCACGGCGCCCTCGTACGGGGTGGCCGCGTCCCGCTCGGACTGGACGATGAGCACACCGGGCAGGCCCTTGCCGGCCTTGACGTTCACCGGCGTCTGCTGCTTGGCCGGCCAGGTGGCGCACGGCAGGTTCATCCAGGGGTCAGTTCAGGGACCTCAGCGACCTGGCTTCTGCCCAACTCCGAGAACTTATAGAGCCTGGGGTCGATGTTCCCCATCACCTCGAACGGCGGCAGCGGCGGCTTACGCGGCGGAGAAGGCACCAGCAGCGGCTCAACGATGTCCTGCCAGGCTCCGTCCTTCCAGGCCCTCCAGCGGGCGCGCAGGGCCTCCTTCGGAGGGAAGTGCGCCGGCATCTCATCCCACGGGCAGCCGGTACGAGCCTTGTGCAACAGCCCCTCGACAAGCAGCCGTAGGTCGTGGCTGTTCTTCGTGGCGCGGAAAGTGATCCGCGGGCGGACTTCTTCCCAGAGTTCGTCCGTCATTTCCACGGGCAAGACGCCGCGCTCGTCGAACCACTTCTCGATATCGGCGCCCGGACCGAACCGGCCTTCCAGGGGAACCGGTCCCAGCAGCTTCACCTTGATGTCGGCCAGGTCCATGACTTCAGCCTTGTGGCGGTCCTGAAGTCCCTTCAGATTGAAGGTCGCGATCTCGACCAACTGCTCCAGTTCCTTGACACGTTCCGCCGTCTTCTTGGCGTCTTCGAGCATTTGCTTTGCATCGGACCGGAGATTGACCTTCTTGTCCTGGTCGGACTTCAAGGTGGCCATGGCCTTAGCGACCTGCTCGGGGTCCACGCCTGCCTTGGCGAAGCCAAGGAGCTGGTTGGTGCTCAGCGCGTCGAGTGCTGCGATTTCCTTGTCCAGCTCAGCGATTCGATCCTCGTAGACGTGGGTGTAGTCGGGGGCTTCTCCCTGCCACGTCTTCGCCAGTTCCCGGAGCTTGTCCTTGTTGCCAAAGAACTCGGCGAGACTGTCCCAGACGACCTTCTCCATGGCGACGGCATCAATGACACTGTCTCCGCAGCCGGCCCCTCCAGAGCACCGGTAGGTACGGCGGTCCTCGGCTTTCACCCAGACTCCGGTGTAGTGCGCTCCGCAGACGCCGATGATTCGGGTGCTGAGCGGATGGTGCTTGTACGGGCCTTCCAGGCGCCAGCCGTTTCGCTTCAGGGCCGCGCGGACGGAGTAGAGGCGTTCCAGGGGCAGCGCGAGCGGAGTGTCGATGACGATGGTGGGGCCGTGCTTCGGCTTGCCGTCGTCGCCGATGACGGTCTTGCGGCGGCGTCGCTTGTTGACGACCTCGTCGGTGTTGCGGAAGACAACGAAGCCGTCGAGAGCGGTGTTGTAGAACTTGTGGCGGAGGTTGTGTCCGGTCCAGTCGGCGCCGCTGCGGGTGTACCTGCCGGTGAGGTTGAGCATGTGGGCGGCGCGGTCGACGTTATAGCCGCCCTCGACGATGAGCTTGGCGGCCAGTTCGAGGACGGCGGCTTCCTCGGGACATACGGCGAGCTTGGAGTCACGGCTTCCCTTGTTCTCGATGCAGTAGCCGTAAGGGGGCGGGCCGCCAGTCCACCCGCCGGCAGCGGCCTTCATGTTGAGGCCGTTCTGCGTGCGCTCCAGAATGGTGCGCCACTCCATCTCGGAGAAGGAAGCGAGGTTCTGGAGGGCGACGGTGCCGTGGGTGGTGGTGGTGTCGATCTCCTGGGTGACGGAGATGATGGAGACGCCGGAGTCTTCGAGGGCCCAGACCCAGTACCAGAAGGCTCGGCCGGTGCGTCCGACTCGGTCGAACTTGTGGACGGCGACGACATCGATCTTCTTGTCGCGGACGTCTCGTTCGAGGCGCATGATTTCGGGTCGGGACTGCTTGGCACCGGACTCGCCTGCGTCCTCGTAGACGTCCACGACTTCCCAGATGGTCTCGGGGTCGAGGATCTTCTTCTTGTTGAGGAAGTCCTGGATGCCCGCGAGCTGGACGTCGAGGCCGTAGCCGAGGATCTGATCCTTGGTGGATACGCGCAGGTAGATGCCGACGCGCTTGACCTTGAGTGTGGCCCTTGCTGCCGAGTCGAAGGTGCGGGGTATGGACGGCGGCTTCAGAGAAACCGGTACCGTGGTGGTCAAGATTGGTCTCCTCGCAGACTGATCGAGCCCTGGCGGTGTACGTGGCCCGTTCGCCGCCAGGGCATCTTTGTGATCAGTCGCAGTATATGAGGCCAACCGCCCTATGTTCGGGGCGTTTTGCCTGGTCGTCAGGCCGCACGCTTTTCCTGCTCGTCCTCGTCGTGCTGGGTGAAGAGGATGGCGAGGAGGCGGTTGAATCGGTCGTCGGGCATCTTCTCGTTGGTGTAGCGGAAGGTGACCTGGGCCGGCGTCTGCCGCGGCTTGAGGGGGACGACGTCCGCAAGCTGCTCGTTGATCGGATGCTCCTTGATCGTGCGGCTGTGGGGCGGAGCCGCCGGCTGGGCATGCCGGCCAAGGGTTGGGCGGGCGACCCAACTTGTTGCTCAACTTGTGCCACAACTTATTCCACAAGCTCCGCTCGGTCAACCGTGCGGCCAGAAGCCCCGACCGTGGCGGCGGGGGACCTCGGCTGCTCCCTGTACGATGGTTGTCACAGCGCGACACCGTAAAAGGAGACGCGCCTACATGGTCAGTTCGGGTAGCGATGGATGCCCGAAGGGCCGGTGGTACGGGAGTTGGCGGTTCCCGTACGTACGCCACTGGCGAGGCCCCAGGGCCCCCAGGAAGTGGAAGGCGCCACTGCAAGACCCAGAGGTCCTCGCCCATTGGCTAGCAACCTCAACCGAAGTGATCCGTGTAAGACGGGTGGCTCGGTTGAGACTGCTGCCCTTCGGGGACTTCTCGGCCGACCCCCGCTCTATCAAGAAGGGGCAGGAGCGGCCGTGAACCAGAGGTCGAGCCGTCGAGAGAAGATTCTCACCATCATCATTCTGATCCTCGGATGCATAGTCCTGGCGGCGTTCGCCGGACTGATCGGGGACGCATACGGGCGTGATCCCGTGGACTGGGCCAGTTGGACGTTCGGCACCGCCGCGTCTCTCGGGGTCGTGATCTGCTTCGGCTTCTGGCAGATGGAGCCCTAGCCGATCTCGACGGTGCCGTCGCCTTCGCAGATGATGCACGCGTCCATGTCGGGCCAGCGCCCCTTGCAGCGCGGGCAGGGGCGCTCGGTCGTACGACCGTGGTTGCTGGTGTCATCCATGTCTGTCCAGTTACTCGTGTTGTTCATGCGGCCTTGTCCTCGATGACCTCGGCGTCAACGAACCCCGTCTCGATGGCGGCCCGTTCGACGGTCACGGGCTCGGGGAGGGAGCGGGCCTGCTCGCCCTCGTCGCGGCCGAACAGCCGGCTGATGAGGCCGGTCTCGGCAGCGCCCTTCTGAGTCGCGGTGATCTTCACGGAGAAGGAGTTCTCCTCCATGTCCTCGACCGTCTTGAGCATTTTGTTGAAGCGGTCGAGTTCGCCGGAGAGCACGGGGTTGGTGATGCCGCCCTCCAGTTCCTCGGCAAATCGCAGGCTGAAGACGCGGCCGGCCTGCATTTCCAGCAGGGCGGCGGCGACGTCGGCTCGCTGGTCCTTGGTGCGGATCTCGACTGGGAGGCTGAAGGCGCAGGTCGATCCGGGCTTCACGGCGGGGCAACTGCTGGAGAGGTAGCAGCGGTCGCAGGTGCGGACGCCGGGGTCGACGGTCTTGAGGACGGGCCGGCCGACGGTACCGTCCTCGGCGGTTTCCTGGACCAGCGCGAGGCCGGGGAACGGCTGCTTCTCGCGGGGCGTGGCGGTGGCTGGAGTTACTCCTGCGTGCCGCGTCTTCTCGGGCAGTCGATCAACTGCTTCGGGGGTCGGATCCGTGTTTTCGCCTGTGGGCGTTCTCGCGGGGGCAGTTACTCCTGTGCCGTTGATGTGGTCGCTGAATCGCCTCCAGGACCAGATGGAGAGCCGCAGGACCTCGGTGGCGTCGTCGGCGATGACGGCATCGGCGTCGAAGCCGGCGTCGGCGATGGCGTGCTTGTGCCGGGCGCGAGACATGTCCTTGTATCGGCGCGGGTAGCGGTGCAACTCCTTGCCAGCCCAGACGATGGTGTCGCCGAACTGGCTCGGGGAGATCCACGAGGTGGAAGTGGCGCCGTACCAGAGGCCGTGCTCCAGGGCCGCCGTCTTGGTCATGCCGAGTCCGAAGAGCTTGGTGTCGGTGGTCTTGGCGAGATGGGGCAGCAGGTGCGCGATGTCCTGGCGGTCGACGCCGGCCTGGGTGATGCCGACGTGGGGCCAGTCGTGGCAGAGCTGCTCCAGGGCGCCTCGGCCGGTCTCGGGGCGCCAGACGACGATGGCCTTGTCCCGGTCGAGGCGCTCGCGCTGCTGGGCGATCCACTCGTCGCCGAGCTGTTGGGCGTCGAACTCAACGTAGTACGTCAGGCGTTCCTGGTTGGGGGCGATGAAGGCGTCGTAGTAGTGCTCGGCGATGTCCTTCAGCTCGGCGTCGGAGATGTCGTTGTTCGGCTTGCTGTTGATGGAGTGGCAGCCGGAGTCGACGAGGATTTCCGCCTCGTCCCCGAACTTCTCGTCGAGGGCGTAGGGCTTGGTGAACTTGGTGCGCCTGCGCAGGCCCCAATAGGACAGGGCTACGGTGGTGTGGCCCTCCTGGGCGAGCAGGCTGCGGTAGGCCGGGATCTCGGTACCGGCCAGGTAGAGCTTCACAGGGGTGTCTCCTACAGGGGGCCGGCTGTGCGCCTGGCGTCCTGGGTGTAGTGCTCGTCCTGTGCCTCGATTTCGGCGACGAGGTCGTTCCAGGGACGGGGCTCGCCGTTCCAGTCGGGCTTCCACTGCGGGCGGCTGTAGCGCGGGTGTGTGAACAGGACAGTGGTGTAGCCGGCGGCGAGTAGATCCGAGGCGACGGCGGGGTCGCCGACGACGACTAGGTCGACGTGCAGGTCCGGGCGCAGTGATTTCAGTCCGCCGATGAGGCCATAGCGGTCGCTGGTGCGGGGTTTGATCACGCGGATGTGCTTGGTGAAGCCGTTGCGCTTGAGCCAGTTCTCCGCGAGCGGCCGGGAGGAGTTGAAGGTGTCGGGTTCGTCGACTAGGTGCACGACGTGGGTCTCGGCAAGGCCGTGGTAGAGGAGCTGCCCGGCGGGAATGACGGCGTCGCCGTTGGAGCGCTTGAGGACACCGTCGATGGAGATGACGACGTTCACCGCGTCCGCCATAGGGCTGCGTTGCGGAGGGCGACCTGGGCGTCGCTGATGGGGTTGCCCCAGGCGTCGGTCTCTATCTGCTGGCGGGTGGCGACTTGGACGTCCTTGATGGAGCGGAGCATCTCGACGGCCCCGGACTCCTTGCCGGCCTGCCAGCGGTAGTTGGCGAAGTCGCTGTAGCCGGAGCCGCAGGGGCCGAATGCGGCGCGGCGGCCCAGGTGGATGTCGTCGAAGAGTTGGGCGGCCTGGGCGACGACGGTGCTGAGTTGGGAGCCGGCGGTGACCCAGTGGCCGCTGCCGCGGGGCGAGAGGCGCATTTCCTCGGCGAGGGCGTTGTAGGCGGTGACGAGGCGGTGGGCCTCGTCGGTGTCGCGGGCGGCGGCGTCCTTGTACTCCTGCGGGTAGAGATCACGGGGGTTGGCCGGCAGTTCGGGCGGGCGGACGGTCCATTCGTCCTTGGTGAGGGAGTAGGCCGCGTACGGGTGGATGTTGCGGATGTCGCGGCTGTTGGGGTTGACGTAGTAGGTGACCTCGAAGACGCGGTCGCCTATTCGCGTGGTCGCGGTGTCGGGCCAGAGTTCTGCCTTGAGTTCCTCGTCGAACAGGTCGGCGATTTCCTGGCTGGTCATTCCCGCGTATTCGGGGTTGTACCAGCCGAAGGAAGAGAAGTCGACACCGATGAGTACGTCGAGGTCCCCGTTTCCGCGGTCGGCGGCCCACTGGTAGCTGATGCCGGAGCCGGCGAGCCACACGTCACTCCACTGACCTGGGGCGTTGTAGCGGGTGTCCCAGAACTTGTAGAGGGTGCCGAGGAGCCATGAACGGACGTCGGGGATGAGGCGGTCGCCGTTGAAAAGGTTCGGGTCAAGGTGGTCAGCCGGGCTTGAGAAATAGCCTGAGGCGCCGATGGCGGCCTCCCTGATGGGCTGAGCGTTTTCCCCGAGACGACTGTAGAAAGTGTTCGTCTCCATATCCCGCACTTTACCGGCGATACCGAGAATTCAAAGGGGCTGGGTTCCGCCCCCAGGAAAAGGCGAAGGCCCCCCTTTGTGTGGAGATTGGTGGTCTCCGGGGGGCCTTCCCTTGAGAGGAGAGAGCATTCCTCCGAGGAAGAAGGCTCAACTCGTGTCCGAGCTTACCGCAAGGTCACAGGTTGAGGCTGCTGACCAGGGCCTGGGTTCGCTGCTGCTCGACCAGGGCCGACGTCATCTGCATCATCTGCTGGCCGGTGATGCTGGCGGTCTTGATCGCGATGGCGTCGTCGACCAGGACGTGGCCGGCGCGCTGGAAGTCGTCGAGGTTGGCCGGCCGCTTGGCGCGAATCTTGGTGTTGATGTTGGGCTCGGCGAGGACCTGGCCGTCGGGGGTGATGACGACGAGGAATGCGGTCTCGGCTCGCGTGCCCGTCTCCTCGGTGATTCCCGCCTCCTCCCCCATCTTGCGGAGCCTCTCGCGCTGGTCGTCGGTCAGCTCCTCGACGGTGTCGGCGGCGGTGTCGGCGAGGGTGGACAGGTCAATGGTCATTGTGGTGCTCCTGGTAGTGGATTAGGCGGTCTTGTCGTAGGCGGCCCGGCGCACGGCGTTGGCGACCGGGCAGAAGTGGCAGAGGTAGATGTCCTTGGAGCTGCGGTACTTGGGCAGGCCGGCCGCCTTGCGTTCGGCTGCGGTGTCCGGGGTCAGCCGCTTCTTGTCGGTGCACCAGTCGGAGCAGGTGAGGGACCGGTTGTGCTGCTGCCAGCACGTCATGGCGTCTTCCTGGAAGGTGGCCTTGGCGGTGTAGAAGGCCGGGTCCAGGCCGGTGTGACCGGTCTGCTCGCGGATGCGCTTGATGATCTCCTCGCGGGTGCTGGGGCTGTCCCAGTGCCGCTTCTCGACCTTCAGCATCGGGTGGGCGATGTGTGCGCTGCCGTCTGGGTTGCGGTGCCTCTTGACCAGGGTGTCGAGGAGGAAGTCCTGGCGGGGGTCGCCCTCGTAGTCGGGCAGCTCCTCCATGGAACCGCAGTCCTTGCACAGCAAGAGGCGGATGTTCTCGGCCATATGGTGTGGTGTTCCTTGCTCAGTACCAGTGGTTGGATTGCCAAAAGTCCCAGGCGCCGCATGGGCTGCCGTAGCGGGAATCCATGTAGGAGAGGCCCCAGCGGACTTGGGTGACGCCGTTGGTCCGCCAGTCGGCGCCTGCCGAGGCGTACTTCGAGGGGGGAAGCGCCTGTGCAATTCCGTAGGCCCCGGAAGCGGGGTTCGTGGCGTAAGGATTCCAGCGGCTTTCCGCAGTGAAGACGGCGTCAGCACAGGCGAATTGAGCTGCGCTGAGGATGGACCTCACATACTCCTTGGGCGAGACGTAGGCCGGCTTGGGGGTGGCCGTGGGCTGTCTACTGCTGCGGGAGGCTTGCGGTGCGGTGGTCCGGGTGGCCGTGGCCCTCGGTGTCTTGCTGACCTTTGGCTTCTTGGCCAGCTTGGGCGGCGCGGTCTTCTTGACCTGCGGGGCTGGGCCACGTGAGCCAAGCCCGCAGCCCAGCCCTTGCGAGGGTTCACGCCGTTGGCGGCATCCTCGCCGACGGCGCACCCTTGCGACGGCGAACGGCACGGTCACCAACAACACCAGCAGCAACGCCGCGCTGCCGAGCCCTGCCTGCCAGGGAGAACCGCTGGGCGCACTCCCGCCCAAGGAAACGGCCAGCCTGGCCTTCGCCAGCGTCGTCTTCACTGCGCCGCAACCTGCCACGGGTGCCCCGCGGCCGCTTCAGTTCACAGTGAAGTAGCTGTCCGCCTGTGCTGCCGTCACGGCCGGCGTCCTGCCGGTCATCGCTTGATCATGGATCTCACTCGACGGGATTGGCGGGTAGCAATGGCCGGGAGAAGAACCCTGACCTGGGGAAGTCAAGCGGTCATCTCTAAGCCAGGGTGGTCTGGTCACCCAATCGTAAATTTACAACATAAAAAACCAATCACAAAAAAACCACAAATT
>NZ_JBEXSH010000111.1:0-15389 GCF_040613555.1 Streptomyces sp. NPDC006265 | reverse complement strand
GGGTGCGGCCGACCGCGTCGTCCTGTCCGGCCCCGTCCGCGGCGCACTCGCCCGGGCGCGCACCGCCGGCTGGACCCTGGTGATCGTCACCAACGGCCGTACCGCGCAACAGGAGACGAAGATCCGCACCACCGGGCTCGACACGCCGGCCCACGGATGGGTCGTCTCCGAGGCCGTCGGCCACAAGAAGCCGGCGCCGGAGATCTTCCGCGCCGCTGCCGCCACCGTCGGCGCCGGCCTCGACGGCGCCTGGGTGATCGGCGACTCCCCGCACGCCGACATCGCCGGCGCGGCCGGCATCGGCGCCCGCAGCGTCTGGGTGTCGGCCGGCCGCCCCTGGGCCGGGGCGGCACACACCCCCACCCGGACCACCCCCGACACCGTGTCCGCCATCGACTCGGTCGTCGACGCCCCTGGGTGAGGGGGGCGCGTCACTTCCCCTCGGCGGCCTCGATCACCCGGCGCAGCCCCGCGGCGAGCTGCCCGGCCTCCGGAGCGCTCTTCGGATCGAAGGTCCACTGCGCCATGAGGCCCATCATCAGGGTCAGATAGAAGTACCCGAGGGTGTCCACCTGCTCGTCCGTCACGTCTTCCTCGGGGCCGCCGTGGAAGAGCGTCACGATGCCGCGCGCCCCCTCCCGCTGGGCCCGCGCGAGGTGCTCCCGCACCTCCGGCAGCTGGTCCCCCATGGCCACGATCTCCATGCTGAGCCGCCACATGGACCCGGGATCGCGCATGGTCCCGATGATGTTCGCCCACACCTCCGCGAACCGCTCCAACGACCCCGGCTCGCCGGACAGTTCGCCGCCCCCCTCGAACTTGTCGGACATGCCCTCCACCATCTCGACGTACGCCTGCGCGAGCAGCGCGTCCTTCGAGCCGTAGTGGTAGCCGATCGACGCCAGGTTGGTGCCCGACTCCTTGACGATGTCGCGCGCGGTGGTGCGCAGGAAGCCCTTCGCCAGCAGGCAGCGCTTGGCGCCCTCGAGCAGATCCTCACGGTGTCCCATGACATGCCACCCTAGCCCAGAATCCAGACGCACGTATTAAACAGTCGTACTAGACAATCGTTTTATACGTCCGTACAGTCCTGCTCATGACGACGAACCCGCACCCTCCCGCCCTCGCCGGCCGCCGTGAATGGACGGCTCTCGGTGTGTTGATGCTTCCGCTGCTGCTGGTCTCGATGGACGTGTCCGTCCTCTACTTCGCGATCCCCGCGATCAGCGCCGACCTGGAGCCGAGCGCCACCGAGCAGCTGTGGATCTTCGACATCTACGGCTTCGTGCTGGCCGGCCTGCTGATGACGATGGGCTCGCTCGGCGACCGCATCGGCCGCCGCAGGCTCCTGCTGACGGGCGCCGCCGCCTTCGGTACGGCCTCCCTGGTCGCGGCGTACGCCACCAGCGCCGAGACCCTCATCGCCGCCCGCGCGGTCCTCGGCATCGGCGGCGCGACGCTGATGCCGTCCACGATGGCGCTCGTGCGCACGATGTTCACCGACCCCGCGCAGCGCACCAGGGCGATCGGTGTCTGGTCGGGCGTGATGACGGCCGGCATCGCGCTCGGCTCGGTGATGAGCGGGGTGCTCGTCGAGCACTTCTGGTGGGGCTCGGTCTTCCTGGTCAACCTGCCCGCGATGCTGCTGCTCCTGCTGCTCGGCCCGGTCCTGCTGCCCGAGTCGCGCAACCCCCACCCCGGCCGCTTCGACCTGCTGAGCGTCCCCCTGTCGATGGCGGCGGTGCTCCCCGTGATCTACGGCCTGAAGGAACTCGCGTCCGAGGGCTGGAACGTGCGGTACGCGATGTCGGTGACCGTCGGTCTGCTCTTCGCCGCGCTGTTCGTCCACCGCCAGCGCACGGCGGCCTCCCCGCTGATCTCGCCGGAGCTGTTCCGGGGCCGCGGCTTCAGCCCGGCCGTCGTCCTCAACCTCGTGGCCGCCTTCGGCATGATGGGCTCGGCCTACTTCACGACCCAGTACATCCAGTCGGTCCTGGGCAACAGCCCCCTGGAAGCGGCGCTGTGGAGCCTGCTGCCGTCGGTGCCCATCGCACTCGCGGCCCCGGTCGGCGCCCACCTCGTGCAGCGGGGCGTTCCCCGCGCGTACGTCGTCGGCGGAGGCTTCGCGGTCGCGTCGTGCGGCTACGTGATGCTGTCCCTGGCCGGTACCGACTCCCTGTGGCTGCTGCTGGCCGCGTGCGCCGTCCTGGCCTGCGGCATCGTCACCGTCATGTCCCAGGTGGCCGACCTGGCACTGAGCGCCGCCCCGGTGGAGAAGGCGGGCGCGGCGTCGTCCCTGCTGGAGACCGGCACGGAGTTCGGCGGCGCGCTGAGCATGGCGTTCCTCGGCTCCATCGGTACGGCCGTCTACCGCCACGAGATCCCGGACTCGGCGCCCGCCGCGGCCCGCGAGACCCTGGGCGGCGCCCTGGCCGTCGCCGACCGGCTCCCGGGGCGCGCGGGGGACGCCCTGGCGACGGCGGCACGCGAGGCCTTCACCAGCGGCATGCACACGGCGGCGGTCACGGGCGCGGTGCTGCTGGCCGGTGCGGCGGCCGCGGCTGCGGTGACCCTGCGGCGGGTGCGGGTACGGAAAAACGCCGGACAGGCTGATCAGCTCAGCCCGTCCGGCGTGTGAGGACGAGCCCGTTCAGGGAACGGGGATCCCGGGGGGCGAGCCCCCCGGGGATGTCAGGCCAGGTTGACGGAGCGAGCCGAGGTAGCTCCGATCTCCTCGGCCACCTCGGCCAGCACGGTCGCGGTCACCGTGTCGTCCACGGTCAGCACGGCCAGCGCCTCGCCACCCGCCACCGCCCGCGACACCTGCATGCCGGCGATGTTGAGGCCCGCCTCACCGAGGATCCGGCCCACCGTGCCGACGACACCGGGGCGGTCCTCGTACTTCAGCACGATCATGTGGTCGGCGAGCGCGAGGTCCACGTCGTAGTCACCGACGGCGACGATCTTCTGCAGGTGCTTCGGGCCGGCCAGCGTGCCGGACACCGACACCTCCTCGCCGTCGGCGAGGGTGCCGCGCACCGTGACGACGTTGCGGTGCTCGGTCGCCTCGGAGCTGGTGGTGAGACGCACCTCGACGCCGCGCTCCTGCGCGAACAGCGGGGCGTTGACGTACGACACCGTCTCGTCGACGACGTCCTCGAAGACGCCCTTGAGGGCGGACAGCTCCAGCACCTTCACGTCGTGCTGGGTGATCTCGCCGTAGACCTCGACGTCGAGACGGACGGCGACCTCACCGGCGAGCGCGGTGAAGATCCGGCCCAGGCGCTCGGCGAGCGGCAGGCCCGGCTTGACGTCCTCGGCGATGACACCGCCCTGGACGTTCACCGCGTCCGGCACGAGCTCACCGGCGAGGGCGAGCCGCACGGAGCGGGCGACGGCGATACCGGCCTTCTCCTGCGCCTCATCGGTGGAGGCGCCCAGGTGCGGGGTGCAGACGACCTGGTCGAACTCGAACAGCGGGGAGTCCGTGCAGGGCTCCTTCGCGTACACGTCGAGACCGGCACCGGCGACCCGGCCCTCCTTGAGGGCGGAGTACAGCGCCTCCTCGTCGACGATCCCGCCGCGTGCGGCGTTGACGATGCGCACGCTCGGCTTGACCTTGCGCAGCGCCTCGTCGCCGATGAGGCCGACGGTCTCGGGGGTCTTGGGCAGGTGGACGGTGATGAAGTCGGAGACCTCGAGCAGCTCGTCCAGCGACAGCACCTTGACGCCCATCTGCGCGGCGCGGGCGGGCTGGATGTAAGGGTCGTAGGCGACGACCTTCATGCCGAACCCGGACATGCGCTGGGCGACGAGCGCGCCGATGCGCCCGAGGCCGACGACACCGAGGGTCTTCTCGGCCAGCTCCACACCCGTGTACTTGCTGCGCTTCCACTCGCCGTTCTTCAGCGCGGCGTTGGCCTGCGGGATGTGGCGGGCGGTGGCGACGAGCAGACCGCAGGCCAGCTCGGCGGCGGTCACGATGTTGGAGGTCGGGGCGTTGACGACCATCACGCCGGCCTTGGTGGCGGCGGAGACGTCCACGTTGTCCAGGCCGACGCCGGCTCGTGCGACGACCTTCAGCTTGTTCGCGGCGGCGATCGCCTCGGCGTCGACCTTGGTGGCCGAACGGACCAGGATCGCGTCCACATCGGCGATGGCCGGGAGCAGCTCGGCCCGGTCCGCGCCGTTGCAGTGCCGGATCTCGAAGTCCGGGCCCAGGGCGTCGACGGTGGCGGGCGACAGCTCTTCAGCGATGAGTACGACGGGTTTCGAGCTCACGTGAGTCCTCACAAGTCCAGTGCTGCGGACGGCCGTCCCGACGGCCGCAGGCGGTGGAGGGGTGGAGCGGCGCCGGAGTGGTGCGGGTGCGCTCCCGCGCCCGCCGCGGCAGCGGCTGATGTCTCAGCCGGTGCGTGCTCTCGGCGTGTCGGCCGGAGGTCCTCGTAGCGGAGCTACTAGGGCCTTCGGCCGGTGCGGTGAGAGTGCCTGCCGGGCGGCGTGGGGCGTGCCTGCACTACTCCGGTGTCGCTAGGCCGCGTTGGAGACGCACGACGCTGTGGGCCTGACGCGTATGTGTGCAGCAGTCTAGTGGCGCATGAGGCGTCGTCTTGTGCCGCTGCGGAAGGATCACCCGTCCGTGGCCGGACGGGATGGACAACGCCGTACCACCGACGTTACCCGGGGTTCGCCGAAGGGGCCGGAGCGTGGATGCTCCGGCCCCTCGGGCAGGCGGCTTACGCCTCCTCGTCGACCCAGCTCATGAGCTTGCGCAGCTCCTTGCCGGTGGTCTCCAGCAGGTGCTCGGAGTCCTGCTTCTTGTACTCGTTGTACTTCTTCAGACCGCCGTGGTACTCGTCCATCCACTGCTGAGCGAAGGTGCCGTCCTGGATCTCGGCGAGAACCTTCTTCATCTCGGCCTTGGTGGCGTCCGTGATGATCCGCGGGCCGGTGACGTAGTCGCCCCACTCGGCGGTCTCGGAGATCGACCAGCGCATCTTCTCCAGGCCGCCCTCGTACATGAGGTCCACGATCAGCTTCAGCTCGTGCAGGCACTCGAAGTAGGCGATCTCCGGCTGGTAGCCGGCCTCGGTCAGGGTCTCGAAGCCCGCCTTGACCAGCGCCGCGGTGCCACCGCAGAGAACGGCCTGCTCACCGAACAGGTCGGTCTCGGTCTCCTCGGTGAAGGTCGTCTTGATGACACCGGCGCGGGTGCCGCCGATGCCCTTCGCGTACGACAGGGCCAGCGCGAAGCCGTTGCCCGTGGCGTCCTGCTCGACGGCGGCGATGCAGGGAACGCCGCGGCCCTCCTCGTACTGGCGGCGGACCAGGTGGCCCGGGCCCTTCGGGGCGACCATGCAGACGTCGACGCCGGCCGGGGGCTTGATGAAGCCATAGCGGATGTTCAGGCCGTGGCCGAAGAACAGTGCGTCGCCGTCCTTCAGGTTGTCCTTGATGTGCTTCTCGTAGACCTCGGCCTGGATCGGGTCCGGGACGAGGATCATGATGACGTCGGCCTCGGCGGCGGCCTCCGACGGGCTCACCACGCGCAGGCCCTGCTCCTCGGCCTTGGCCTTGGACTTGGAGCCCTCATGCAGACCGACGCGGACGTCGACACCCGAGTCACGGAGCGACAGCGCGTGGGCGTGGCCCTGGCTGCCGTACCCGATGACCGCGACCTTGCGGCCCTGGATGATGGACAGGTCGGCGTCGGCGTCGTAGAACAGCTCGGCCACTTTGGGTTCTCTCCTCGGGAGTGCAGGTGTTGCGTCCCACCGTATGACGGGGGGCGGAAGGGAAGTCTGAGGGTCTCGGAATACGGGCGGCCGACGGCGCGCCGACCGCCCGTTCCGGGTCTTACGCCGACCGGTCCAGGGCGCGCAGCGACCGGTCCGTGATGGATCGTGCACCGCGGCCGATCGCGATCGTGCCGGACTGGACGAGCTCCTTGATGCCGTACGGCTCCAGCATCTTGAGCATCGCGGTCAGCTTCTCGCCGGACCCGGTGGCCTCGATGGTGACGGCTTCCGGGGAGACGTCGACGGTCTTGGCGCGGAACAGCTGGACGATCTCGACGATCTGGGAGCGCGTCTCGTTGTCGGCCCGCACCTTCACCAGGACGAGTTCGCGCTGCACCGCCTGCGCCGGCTCCAGCTCGACGATCTTCAGCACGTTGACGAGCTTGTTGAGCTGCTTGGTGACCTGCTCCAGCGGCAGGTCCTCCACGCCGACGACGATGGTGATGCGGGAGATGTCGGGGTGCTCGGTGACACCGACCGCGAGCGAGTCGATGTTGAAGCCGCGGCGGGAGAACAGGGCGGCGATCCGGGCCAGGATGCCGGGGGTGTTCTCCACCAGGACGGAGAGCGTGTGCTTGGACATGATCTGCTTCCTTTACGGCTCTCAGTCGTCTTCGTTGTCGCCGAAGTCCGGGCGGACGTCCCGGGCGGCCATGATCTCGTCGTTGGAGGTGCCGGCGGCGACCATCGGCCACACCATCGCGTCCTCGTGGACGACGAAGTCGACGACGACCGGGCGGTCGTTGATCGAGTTCGCCTCCTCGATGACCTTGTCGAGGTCGTCCGTGGACTCGCAGCGGATCGCGTAGCAGCCCATGGCCTCCGACAGCTTCACGAAGTCGGGGACGCGGGTGCCGCGGGCCGCCGGGTTGACGTCGTCCGGGCCGGAGTGCAGGACGGTGTTGGAGTACCGCTGGTTGTAGAAGAGGGTCTGCCACTGGCGGACCATCCCGAGGGCGCCGTTGTTGATGACGGCGACCTTGATCGGGATGTTGTTCAGGGCGCAGGTGGTGAGCTCCTGGTTGGTCATCTGGAAGCAGCCGTCGCCGTCGATCGCCCAGACGGCCCGGTCGGGGACGCCGGCCTTGGCGCCCATGGCGGCCGGCACGGCGTAGCCCATCGTTCCGGCGCCGCCGGAGTTCAGCCAGGTGGCCGGCTTGTCGTACTCGATGAAGTGGGCGGCCCACATCTGGTGCTGGCCGACGCCCGCCGCGAAGATCGTGCCCTCGGGGGCGAGCTGTCCGATGCGCTCGATGACCTGCTGCGGGGAGAGCGAGCCGTCCTCGGGCTGGTCGTAGCCGAGCGGGTAGGTGTCGCGCCAGCGGCTCAGGTCCTTCCACCAGGCGCTGTAGTCGCCCTGGTGGCCCTCGCTGTGCTCCTTCTGGACGGCCTGGATCAGGTCGGCGATGACCTCGCGGGCGTCACCGACGATCGGCACGTCGGCGGCGCGGTTCTTGCCGATCTCGGCCGGGTCGATGTCCGCGTGGACGATCTTGGCGAACGGGGCGAAGCTGTCCAGCTTGCCGGTGACGCGGTCGTCGAAGCGGGCGCCGAGGGCGACGATCAGGTCGGCCTTCTGCAGACCGGTGACGGCGGCCACCGAGCCGTGCATGCCGGGCATGCCCAGGTGCTGCGGGTGGTTGTCGGGGAACGCGCCGAGCGCCATCAGGGTGGTGGTGACGGGCGCGCCGGTGAGCTCGGCGAGGACCTTCAGCTCGGCGGTGGCCTTGGCCTTGAGCACGCCGCCGCCGACGTACAGCACCGGCCGCCTGGCCTGGGTGATCAGCTTGGCGGCCTCGCGGATCTGCTTGGCGTGCGGCTTGGTCACCGGGCGGTAGCCGGGCAGGTCCATGGCGGGCGGCCAGGAGAACGTGGTCTTCGCCTGGAGGGCGTCCTTGGCGATGTCGACCAGCACCGGGCCGGGGCGGCCGGTGGAGGCGATGTGGAACGCCTGGGCGATGATCCGCGGGATGTCCTCGGCCTTGGTGACGAGGAAGTTGTGCTTGGTGATCGGCATGGTGATGCCGACGATGTCCGCCTCCTGGAAGGCGTCCGTGCCGATCGCCTTGGACGCCACCTGGCCGGTGATCGCGACCATCGGCACCGAGTCCATGTGCGCGTCGGCGATCGGGGTGACCAGGTTGGTGGCGCCGGGGCCCGAGGTGGCCATGCAGACGCCGACCTTGCCGGTGGCCTGCGCGTAGCCGGTGGCGGCGTGACCGGCGCCCTGCTCGTGCCGGACCAGGACATGGCGCACCCTGGTGGAGTCCATCAGCGGGTCGTAGGCCGGGAGGATCGCACCGCCGGGAATGCCGAATACCGTGTCGGCGCCGACCTCCTCGAGAGAGCGGATGAGGGACTGCGCGCCCGTCACCTGCTCGGGGGCGGAGTGGTGTCCTCCGGATCGGGGCCGGGGCTGCGGGTGGTGGGCCCCGGTGGCCTGCTCGGTCATCGGCATTCTCTTCTCAGATGCTGAGGGTTTTTGCGAGGTTTGTACGGTCTTCGGCTGCTGCACGGAGGGTGCCTGTGCAACAAAAAACCCCTCGTGCCATAAGGCAAGCGAGGGGAGCGCGCCGGGTGGGGTCGCTGAGCGGTCGAGGCTCAGCGTCAGCCGACGCGCTTTCCAAGTACGAGAATTCGGGTGCGCATGGCACTGACCCTCCCCCCGGCACGCACCCACTGTCAAGTGGGTGGGACGGGAGTCTCATTATGTGAGCGCAGGGCCGTGCCGCCTCCGATGACGGCGGAGACACCCGAGCTGTACACCCGCGGGGAGCCGCCCGCGAACGCCGGTACGACCGGTCCGTTGGGCACCGGATAGTGGCCGGCGGCGAGCGCCCGGCGCAGCCGGTACTCGTCGAGCGGCCCGGAGAACGCCATGCCCTGCCCGTGCGTGCAGCCCATCGCGCGCAGGGCGATGACCTGCTCGGGCAGATCCACCCCTTCGGCCACGGACTTCAGCCCGAGGTCGCCCGCGATGCGCAGCAGCCCGCTGGTGATCTTGTGCAGGCGGGCGGACTCGACGACGCCCTCGACCAGACCGCGGTCGAGCTTCAGGACGTCGACGGGGAGGCGCCTGAGCGCCGTGATCGCCGCGTAGCCGCTGCCGAACCCGTCCAGCGCGATCCGTACGCCGACTCGCCGCAGGGCGCCCAGGCGCCGCTCCAACTCGTCCAGCGAGACCCTGGGGTCGGCGTCCGACAGCTCGATGATCAACGACCCGGACGGCAGCCCGTGCCGCGTGAGCAGCGCCTCGATCGTGCCGAGCGGCATCGAGCGGTCCAGCAGCCTGCGGGCGCTCATCCGCACGACCACCGGCACGGACAGCCCGGTGGCGTGCCGCTCGGCGGCCTGCTCGACGGCCTCCTCGATCATCCACCGGCCCAGCTCGGCGGTCTTGTCACTGTCCTCGGCCACCCGCAGGAACTCCGCCGGGGTGAAGAGCACCCCCTGCGAGGAGCACCAGCGCGCCTGCGCGGACACCGACGCGATCCGGCCATCCTCCAGGGACACCACCGGCTGGTGCAGCAGGGCGAACTCCCCGTCGTGCAGCGCGGCCCGCAGGCGGGTGGCGAGCTCGGCCTTGCGGACGACGTCCTGCTGCATCTGCGGCTTGTACAGCTCGACACGACCCTTGCCGCCGGCCTTGGCGCGGTACATGGCCAGGTCGGCGTTGCGCAGCAGTTCGCCCGCGCCGAGGCCGGATTCCGCGAAGGCCACCCCGATGGAGGCGTTGACCCGGACATCGTTGCCGTCGATGAGGTAGGGCTGGGACAGCGTCGTCCTGAGCCGGTCGGCGAGCTCCAGTATGTGCCGCTCCCGGGCGTCCCGGTCGCGGGTGTTGTCCCCGGCGATCAGGGCCGCGAACTCGTCCCCGCCGAGCCGGGAGGCGGTGTCGCCGTGCCGGACGGAGTCCTGGAGCCTGCGGGCGGCCTGGACGAGCAGTTCGTCCCCGGCCTGGTGCCCGATGGTGTCGTTGACGGCCTTGTAGCCGTCGAGATCGATGAACAGCACGGCCGTGTTCCGCAGGGCCACGCCCCGGTCGGAGGCGCGGCGGCCCGAGAGGGCGTGCTGGACGCGCTTGGTGAACAGGGCGCGGTTGGGCAGGTCCGTGAGCGGGTCGTGCTCGGCGTTGTGCTGCAGCTGGGCCTGGAGCCGCACCCGTTCGGTCACGTCGCGGCTGTTGAAGATGAGGCCGCCGTGATGGCGGTTGACGGTCGACTCGACGTTCAGCCAGCCCCCGTCGCCCGAGCGGAAGCGGCACTCGATGCGCGTGGTGGGTTCCTCGACCGGATTGGCGGCGAGGAACCTGCGCACCTCGTGCACCACGCAGCCCAGGTCCTCGGGGTGGATGAGGTTGGCCAGTTCCGTACCCACCAGCTCCTCCGCCGAACGGCCGTACACTCCGGCGGCGGCCGGGGAGACGTACCTCAGGACGCCGCTGGGCGCGGCGATCATGATGACGTCGCTGGAGCCCTGCACCAGGGAGCGGAAGTGGTTCTCCTTCTGAGCCAGTTCCTGGGTAAGGGTGATGTTGTCGAGCAGCATGATCCCCTGGCGCACGACGAGCGCGAGCACCACCGTGCCCCCGGTCAGCAGGACCACGCGGTCGACACTGCGGCCGTTGAGGACGTTGTAGAGGATCCCCAGCGTGCACACGGCGGCCGCGAGATACGGCGTGAGGGCGGCCAGGGAGCCGGCGATGGGCCGGGCGGCCGGGTACCGGCTGTGCTCGGCGCCGGGCAGGGGCGCCTGGTGGTCGGGTCCGCCGCACTGCCCCGGCACGTGCTCGTGCACCACACGGGTGCGGCCCGTGCCGGCGTGCCGGTCGGGGCCGCGCCGGACGCCCTGCGCACGGGGCGCGGCCCAGGGGGCGTACGCCAGGAGCAGCGAGCCCGCGAACCAGCCCGCGTCGAGCAGCTGCCCGGAGCGGTAGTCGTGGTGCATCAGCGGCGAGGTGAACAGGGCGTCGCACATCACGGTCAGCGCGAGCGCGCCGATGGCGGTGTTGACCGCGGAGCGGTTCACCGCGGAGCGCCGGAAGTGCAGCGCGAGCACCATGCTGACCAGCGCGATGTCGAGCAGCGGGTACGCCAGCGACAGTGCGATGTGCGCCACGCCGGGGCCTTCCGACTTCGCGGCCTGGGCGAGGGCGAGGCTCCACGCCAGGGTGAGCAGCGAGCCGCCGATCAGCCAGGCGTCCAGCCCGAGGCAGATCCAGCCGGCCTTGGTCACCGGCCGCTTGGCGAGCACGAGCAGCCCGACGATCGCGGGCGGCGCGAAGCAGAGGAAGAACAGGTCGGCATAGCTGGGACTGGGCACGGGCAGCCCCAGGACCACCTCGTACCACCCCCAGACGAGGTTGCCCAGGGCGGCCATGGCCGAGGAGAGGCTGAACAGCAGCCAGGCGGGCCGAAAGCGGGTGCGGCGGCTGCGGGCGCAGAGGAAGTGCGACACGGAGGCGGTGGCCGCCGCGGCGGCCAGCCCGAAGTCACCCATGATCAGGGCCAGTTCGTACGAACCCCAGCCGAAAGCGGAACCGACGGCGTATCCCGCGCAGACCAGAGCCAGGACGAGTTGGAGGGCCGGGCCCGGCCGGTGGCCGTGGGCCGGCGTGCGAGGCAGCAGCGCGCTCGAGGACGGAGACTGTGCCCGCAGCGCTCCGTCCAGCGTGGGGGTGGGGGGCGCGGTCACCGGGCCCTCCCGGTCCGCGCCGCTACCGGCTCCCGCGGGTCCCGGTGGACCGGCTGGTCATGCCTTCTGCGGCCGCCGGGCCTGCGGTGGTGATGGCTGTGTTCGCTGTGGTGTTCGCTGTGGTGGGTGTGGTGGCCGACGTGATCGGCGTGCTGACCGCGTCTGCCCGCGGCCGTCCGCCAGGGTCGCCGCCGGCAGCCCCGCCCCGTCGGATCGCTCGTCCATAGGCCGTGCATCGCCCGTCGCCCCCCTCACAGTCCGAAGTGTCCGTCCCCGGCGCCGAACGGTCCCCGGCGCAGCCCCTGTCGGGACGATACACCAGTCTCGTCACTCAGGGACATAGGTTCTCTACGCTCCGTGACGATCAATAGATAGATGAGTACCCACCGCACCCGAAGGATTGCGGACGGTGCTCGAAGGTCTCTCAGTCGGTTGATGCACCCGTCGTAAGGATCACGTTGCGGAGCGGCTCCCGGTTCACATAACGGTTCAACTGGTCCACCAGGAGCCGCTTGGCGCGCGGAAAGAACGCGGAGGTGGGTCCGCCGACATGCGGGCTGATGAGTACCCCCGGCGCACGCCACAGGGGGTGTTCGCGCGCCAGCGGCTCCGGGTCGGTGACGTCGAGGGCGGCGGTGATGCGGCCGGTCTCCAGCTCGGCGAGCAGGGCCTTGGTGTCGACGACGGGGCCGCGGGCGACGTTGACGAGGAGCGCGCCGTCCTTCATCCGGGACAGGAAGTCGGCTCCGGCCAGGCCACGGGTGGTTTCGTTGAGCGGGGTGGAGAGGATGACGACGTCCGCCTCCGGCAGCAGCGCGGGGAGTTCGGTGAGCGGATGCACCGGACCGCGCGCCGTGGTGCGCTCGGAGCGCGCGACGCGCGCCACCCGTGCCACCTCGAACGGAACGAGCCGGTCCTCGATGGCCTCGCCGATCGAGCCGTATCCCACGATGAGGACGTTCTTGTCGGCCAGCGCCGGGCGGAACCCGCCGAGCCACTCCCCCCGGTCCTGCGCGCGGACGAAGTCGGGGATCCCGCGCAGCGAGGCCAGGATCAGCGCGAGGGTGAGCTCGCCGGTGCTGGCCTCGTGCACCCCGCGCGCATTGCACAGCCGCACGCCCGCCGGCAGCTGCCCGAGTCCCGGCTCCACGTGGTCGATCCCGGCCGAGAGGGTCTGTACGACCCGGACGTTGCTCATCCGCCCCAGGGGACGTACGCACAGCGGGCTGGGCTTCATGTAGGGGACTACGTAGAAGGCGCAGTCGGCCGGGTCCGCGGGAAAGTCCTCCCCGCCGTTCCAGAAGCGGTAGTCCGGGCCCTCGGGGAGACCCTCGATCTCGTCCGGCGGAATGGGCAGCCACACGTCAGCAGTCATGCTCTGGAGGCTATGTCAGGAGCGTGCGACGGCAGAGGTTAGGTTGGGGTGGCTCGAACAGGGAGGGTCACGACCAGGTGGAGCGCAGGACGATCGGCGCGGCGGCGCTCGCGGTGGGGGCCGTCGGACTCGGGTGCATGCCGATGAGCTGGGCCTACAGCGCGTCGAGGCAGCGCGGCGACGAGTCGCTCAGGGCGGTGCACCGGGCACTGGACCTGGGCGCGTCCCTGCTGGACACGGCCGACATGTACGGCCCCTTCACCAACGAGCTGTTACTGGGACGGGCGTTGAAGGAACGGCGGTCCGACGCGTTCGTGTCGACGAAGGTCGGGCTGCTCGTGGGCGACCAGCACATCGTCGCCAACGGCCGCCCCGGGTATGTGAGGCGCGCCTGCGACGCGTCGCTGCGACGGCTCCAGACGGACGTCATCGACCTCTACCAGCTGCACCGGGCCGACCCCGAGGTGCCGGTCGAGGAGACCTGGGGCGCGATGGCGGAGCTGGTCCAGGCCGGGAAGGTACGGGCGCTGGGCCTGTGCGCGGTGGGCGCTCGGGCCGGGCGCCGGTCCGGGGCCCGGCTGCACGACGGAACGATCCGCCAGCTGGAGCGGGTGCAGCAGGTCTTCCCGGTGAGCGCGGTGGAGGCGGAGCTGTCGGTGTGGTCACCGGAGGCGCTGGAGACCCTGCTGCCCTGGTGCCGTACGCGGGGCGTCGGTTTCCTCGCCGCGATGCCGCTCGGCAACGGCTTCCTGACCGGCAGGCTGCGGCCCGGCGCCGGCTTCGAGGCGGACGACCCGCGCGCCCGGCACCCCCGCTTCACGGCCGAGATGATGGCCGCGAACCAGCCGGTCGTCGCGGGCCTGCGCCGCGTGGCCCGCCGGCATGGCACGGACGTCACGCCCGGCCAGGTCGCCCTCGCGTGGGTGCTGGCCCAGGGCCCGCACGTGGTCCCGGTGCCGGGCACGAAGCAGGAGCGCTGGGTCACGGAGAACACGGCCGCGGCGGCGGTGCGCCTGACCCCCGACGATCTCAAGGAGATAGCCGGGCTGCCGCCGGCCCAGGGGTCCTGGGACTGAGCCCCGGTCCCGCCTTCGGCGCGTTTCGGGCAAACCCCCTGTTCCCGGTTCGGCGTTCCGTGATCGGGAACCTGGGAGCCGCGAGCGGTGTATGACAGGAGAGGACCCGCCCCGTCGAAGGGACCATGATCGTGCAACGTCGAGCCGTCCCGGCCGTGTTGGCCGCCGCCGCGCTCCTGCTGACGGCCGGTTGTTCCTCCGACAGCGGAGGCCCGTCCGGCAAGCAGGCGAGCACCACCCCGAGCCGTACGGCACCCGGCTCGTCCGCGCCGCCGGGGCAGGCCGCCGAGGAGACACCTCCCGCCCAGGGCTCGGTGAAGGTGGTCCGCACCGTCGCCGAGGGCCTGGACTCACCCTGGGGGCTCGCTCCGCTGCCGGACGGCGGCCTGCTCGTCTCCTCCCGGGACGACGCGACGATCGTCCGGGTCGACGAGAAGTCCGGCAAGAAGACCGAGCTGGGCGAGGTGCCGGGGGTCTCGGCGGCCGGCGAGGGCGGCCTCCTCGGGATCGCCCTGTCCCCCGACTACGCCTCGGACCACATGGTCTACGCGTACTTCACCTCGGCCTCCGACAACCGTATCGTCCGCATGATCTACGACGAGCAGAAGCCGGCCGGCGAGCAGCTCGGCGCGCCCGACACGGTCTACAAGGGCATCCCCAAGGGCTTCATCCACAACGGCGGCCGCATCGGGTTCGGCCCCGACAAGATGCTCTACGTGGGCACGGGCGAGAGCGGCGACACCGGTCTGTCCCAGGACAAGGACTCCGTGGGCGGCAAGATCCTGCGGCTGACCCCGGAGGGCGAGCCGGCGCCGGGCAACCCCTTCCCGGACTCGCCGGTGTACTCGTACGGCCACCGCAACGTGCAGGGCCTGGCCTGGGACACCAGGCAGCGGCTGTTCGCCTCGGAGTTCGGGCAGGACACCTGGGACGAGCTCAACGCGATCAAGCCGGGTGACAATTACGGCTGGCCTGAGGCCGAGGGCCGGTCCGGCGACAAGCGGTTCCACAACCCGATCGACCAGTGGACGACGGCCGAGGCCTCCCCCAGCGGCATCGCCTACGCCGAGGGCTCGATCTGGATGGCGGGCCTGCGCGGCAAGCGGCTCTGGCGCATCCCGCTGAACGGCACGAAGGCCTCGGCCGAACCGCAGGCCTTCCTGGAGGGCGAGTACGGCCGGCTGCGCACGGTGGTGGCGGCGGGCGGCGACCGGCTGTGGCTGGTGACCAGCAACACGGACGGCCGGGGCAGCCCGAAGGACGGGGACGACCGGATCCTGGAACTGCGGGTGAGGTAGCAGCTCCCGCGAGGACCTGGTGCCGCGGCACCAGTGCCGCGGCAGGCAACGTTCGCCCGTTGAGGAGCGGCGTCCGGTGCGTGCTCTCGGCGTGCCGGCCGGAAGCCCTCGTACTGGACGTACTCGTGCACCAGCCAACCCACCATGC
>NZ_JBEXSH010000110.1:4755-15697 GCF_040613555.1 Streptomyces sp. NPDC006265 | reverse complement strand
GAGCAAGATCTTTCGCCGGCTGCCCGCACCGGGCAGCCGGCCCCCGTACTCAGCCGTTCTCGGCCGGCTCCAGGACGAACACCGGAATCTCCCGGTCGGTCTTCTTCTGGTAGTCGGCGTACGCCGGGTACGCCGCGACGGCCCGCTCCCACCAGGCCGCCTTCTCGTCGCCGGTGACCTCACGGGCGGTCATGTCCTGCTTCACCGGCCCGTCCTGGAGCTCCACGCGCGGATCGGCCAGGAGGTTGAAGTACCAGACGGGATGCTTCGGCGACCCGCCCAGGGAAGCCACCGCGGCGTAACGCCCCTCGTGCTCCACCCGCATCACCGGTGTCTTGCGCAGCTTCCCGCTCCGCGCACCCCGTGAGGTCAGGACGACGACCGGCATCTTCGAGCCCTGGAGCGTCGTCCCCTCCTTGCCGCCGGAGCTCTCGTACAACTCGACCTGCTTGCGCACCCACTGCGTCGGGCTGGGTTCGTACTCGCCTTCGAGAGGCATGGCATCCGTCCCATCGTCGCGTCCGCGGCTCATCGCCACCTTCCTTCAACACCCGTGCCCCCGGGAATCATCCGCACCCGGCCGGATCGGGCCGGAAAACGGACCTCACCCCGGCGCGAGCGCCATCCGCACGGCCAGAGCCGTCATCACCCCGCTCGCGACCAGCGCGGTCGCCAGCCGCCCCCGGTGGCCGGTCAGCGCGCGGCCCAGCAGGGCGCCGCTCCCGGCCAGCAGCACCTGCCAGCTCGCCGAGGCGGCGAACGCGGCCAGCACGAACACGCCCTGCTCCAGTGGACCGGCCGGGCCGGAGGCCTGCGAACCGAGCACGAGGGCGGCGAAGTAGATGACGGTGGTGGGGTTCAGCAGGGTGATGCCCAGCAGGCCCAGATAGGCCCGGGCGGGGCTCGAGGGAGCGGCGGCGGTCCGGGTCGCGAGCCGGTGGCCGCGGTACTCGCGCAGCGCGGTGACGGCGCCCCGCGCCGCCAGGGCGAGCAGCATCAGTACGCATACCCACCGCAGCGGCCCGAGCGCCGGCCGCAGCGCGGACGCCAGAGCGGTGCCCCCGAGGGTGGCCGCGAGCGCGTAGAGCCCGTCGGCGGTGGCGACGCCGAGCGCGGCGCAGACGCCGGTGCGCAGGGTGGTGCGGGCGGTGAGGGAGACGAGGTAGGTCCCGACGGCGCCCACGGGGACGGCGATGCCGTACCCGGCGAGCAGTCCCGCCACGAGCGCGGCCGTCATGACCGCGGCGGCGTCGGCCCTCCCCGGCTGCCGGACCGCTGCTGTCGGCCCGCGGCGGAAGAGGCGGCGGACAGCGGCAGGGGCGCAGGGAACATGGGCATGGCCGGATCCTGGGGCCTGCCCGGCCGGGCCGACAACCGGTTTTCGAATCGGCGTCGCCGCACACGCGCCCCGGCAAGGATGTCGAACCCGCAACACACGCTACCGCTCCCGGTGTTCGAACGGGAGAGCGGCGTTCCCCGGCCATGTCGCCGGCGCGGGCGATCTGGCCGAACTTCGCGTCGCCCCATTAGATGCCTGGGGCATCTAATGAAGATCGGTACGACGCACTACTCGTCTGCGAGGTCTTCATGACGGACACGACCGCACCCGTCGCCTTCCCTCAGAGCCGGACCTGCCCCTACCACCCGCCCGCCGCTTACGACGCGCTGCGCACCGAACGCCCCCTGACCCGCATCACCCTCTTCGACGGACGCGAGGCCTGGCTCGTCAGCGGGCACGCCACCGCCCGCGCGCTGCTGGCCGACCCGCGCCTGTCGTCCAACCGCGACCGGCCCGGCTTCCCCGCCCCCACCAAGCGCTTCGCCGGGATCCGCAACCGCAGAACGGCCCTGCTCGGCGTCGACGACCCCGAGCACCGCGCCCAGCGGCGGACGGTCGTCGGGGACTTCACCCTCAAGCGGGCCGTCGAACTCCGGCCACGGATCCAGCAGATCGTGGATGGACGGCTCGACGCGATGATCGCCGCGGGCCCGGCCGCCGACCTGGTGAGCTCCTTCGCGCTGCCGGTGCCGTCCATGGTGATCTGCGCCCTGCTCGGCGTTCCCTACGCCGACCACGACTTCTTCGAGGCCCAGTCGCGGCGGCTGCTGCGCGGCCCCGAGACCGCCGACGTACTCGATGCCCGCGACCGGCTGGAGGTGTACTTCGGCGAGCTGATCGACCGCAAGCAGCAGGACCCCGGCACCGGCCTGCTGGACGACCTGGTCCAGCGGCAGCTGCGCGAGGGCGACCTCGACCGCGAGGGCCTGATCGCCATGGCCCTCATCCTGCTGGTCGCGGGTCACGAGACGACCGCCAACATGATCTCGCTCGGCACCTTCACCCTGCTCCAGCATCCCGAGCGGCTCGCCGAGCTGCGCGCGGACCCGCGGCTGCTGCCGACCGCGGTCGAGGAGCTGATGCGGATGCTGTCCATCGCGGACGGCATGCTGCGCCTGGCCGTCGAGGACATCGAGGTGGCCGGGACGACGATCCGCAAGGGCGAGGGAGTGGTCTTCGCGACCTCCGTCATCAACCGTGACGAGACGGTCTACCCCGACCCGGACACACTCGACTGGAGCCGGCCCGCCCGTCACCACGTCGCGTTCGGCTTCGGCATCCACCAGTGCCTTGGGCAGAACCTCGCCCGCGCCGAGCTGGAGATCGCGCTGCACAGCCTCTTCGACCGGCTGCCCACCCTGCGCCTGGCCGCCCCGGCCGAGGAGATCCCCTTCAAGCCCGGCGACACCATCCAGGGGATGCTGGAACTCCCCGTGACCTGGTAAGAGGCCTCCGCACATGCATATCGACATCGACCAGGACGTCTGCATCGGCGCGGGCCAGTGCGCCCTGACCGCCCCGGACGTCTTCACCCAGGACGACGACGGCTACAGCACCCTGCTGCCCGGCGCGCAGGACAGCGGCAGCAGCCCGCTGCTGCGGGAGGCGGCCCGCGCCTGCCCGGTCAGCGCCATCTCGGTGTCCGAGACGGTGGGCTGACCCCGGACCTCACCCGGCGTCCAGGAGCCGCCGGGCCGCCTCGCGCGCCTCGGCCGCGGGCTCGGCGCTCCTGGTGACGCCCGCCGTGACCATGGCACCCTCGGCCAGCAGGAACAGCTGCCCGGCCAGCGCGTCGGGCCGTCCCGCCGCCGCCACGAGCGCGCCGAGGTACTCCCGGAACGCCCGCTTGTGCCCGCGCACCTGGCCGGCCACACGCTCCGAGGTGGCGCCCAGCTCGCCGTACGCGTTCAGCCACGCGCAGCCGCGGAAGCCCGGCTCGGTGAACCACCTCTCGAGCCAGTCGAACACGGCCAGGATCCGCTGCTCCGGCTCCCCGTGCCGCTCGGCGTACTCGGCCAGCTGCCCGCGCCAGCGTGTGTCGCGCCGCTCCAGATACGCCTCCACCAGGAGCTCCTTCGCCGGGAACAGCTGGTAGAGCCGCTTCAGCGAGACCCCGGAAGTGCCACGGACGTCATCCATGCCGACGGACTGCACCCCCCGCCCGTAGAACAGCTCCTCGGCGGCGTCCAGCGCCCGCTCCCGGGCCACTGCGCTGTCCATGTACGACCCTCCTTGACGCGAGAACGAGCGTTCTCCTATGGTAGCAGCCACGTGGAGAACGCTCGTTCTCCTCTGCTTTCAGGGAGGATCCATGACCGCCCGCCCGCCGCTGCCGCCCTTCACCCGCGAGAGTGCCGCGCAGAAGGTCCAGGCCGCCGAGGACGCCTGGAACACCCGCGACCCGCACCGGGTCTGTCTCGCCTACTCGCCGGACTCCGTCTGGCGCAACCGCGGCACCTTCGTCACCGGCCGCGCCGAGATCGCCGAGTTCCTGACCCGCAAGTGGGAGCGCGAGCGGGAGTACGCGCTGCGCAAGGACCTGTGGGCCTTCGACGGCAACCGCATCGCCGTCCGCTTCCAGTACGAGTGCCGGGACACCGACGGGCGGTGGTGGCGCTCCTACGGCAACGAACTGTGGGAGTTCGACGAGCACGGCCTCATGACGCGCCGCGAGGCGAGCATCAACGACGTGCGGATCGAGGAGAAGGAGCGCAGGATCCACGGCCCCCGGCCGGAGTCGGAACGCGGGGACACGTTCCCCGTCCGGTGAGTCCGGGGGAGTCGCTAGGGTTTCCCGGATGACCGAACAGGCCGCACGCACGCCCTTCCTCTACGTCGTCGTCTGCGCCGCGGGCATCGCCGCGGACGTCGGCAGGCTGATCACCGCCGCGCAGGAACGGGACTGGGAGGTGGGCGTCATCGCGACACCCGTCGCGATGAACGGCTTCTTCGACACCGCCGCAGTCGAGACGCAGACCGGCCGCCCCATCCGCTCCGCCTGGCGCACTCCCGGCGAGCCACGTCCCTTTCCGGCACCGGACGCCGTGGTCGTCGCGCCCGCCACCTTCAACACCGTCAACAAGTGGGCGGCCGGCGTCGCCGACACCCTCGCCCTGGGCACCCTGTGCGAGGTGGCGGGGCTCGGGGTGCCGGTCGCCGTCCTGCCGTGCGTGGCCGACGCACTGGCCGCCCACCCCGCCTATCGGGACAGCGTCGAACGGCTGCGGGGGATGGGCGTGCGATTCGGCGAGCCGTACACGGGGGAGTCGGGGGACGGCGGCCGGCCCGAGTTCGGGTGGGAACGGGCCCTGGACCTGGTCGGACGGCTGACGTTCGGACACCGGCAGCAACGGTGACGGCACGTCAGGCAGCTTGAAAGGGCCGCGCCTTCGAGTGCACGCGAGCCCGTACGCTCCCCTTGGAAACCCCTCCGAAGGCAGGAGCAGCATCGATGCAGTACGTGAAGCTCGGTTCGACGGGCCTGGACGTCTCACGGATCTGTCTGGGGTGCATGACCTACGGGCTGCCCGACCGCGGCGCGCACGAGTGGACCCTCGACGAGGAGGCCTCGCGCCCGCTGATCCGGCAGGCGGTCGAGGCGGGGATCACCTTCTTCGACACGGCGAACGTCTACTCCGACGGCACCAGCGAGGAGATCGTCGGCCGGGCCCTGCGCGACTTCGCCCGCCGCGACGAGATCGTCCTCGCCACGAAGGTGCACGGCCGGATGCGCCCCGGACCGAACGGCGGCGGACTGTCCCGCAAGGCGATCATGACCGAGCTCGACCAGAGCCTCACCCGCCTCGGCACCGACTACGTCGACCTCTACCAGATCCACCGCTTCGACCCGCACACCCCGGTCGAGGAGACGATGGAGGCCCTGCACGACGTCGTGAAGGCGGGCAAGGTCCGCTACATCGGGGCGAGTTCGATGTACGCGTGGCAGTTCTCCAAGGCCCAGTACACCGCGCGGCTGAACGGCTGGACCCGCTTCGTCTCCATGCAGAACCACTACAACCTGATCTACCGCGAGGAGGAGCGCGAGATGCTGCCCCTGTGCGAGGACCAGGGCGTGGGCGTCCTGCCCTGGAGCCCGCTCGCCCGCGGCCGGCTCACCCGGGACTGGGACACCACCACCGAGCGCAGCGCCACCGACACCTTCGGCGGCACCCTGTACCAGGAGGGCGACCGCGCCATCGTCGAGGCGGTCACCCGCATCGCCGGCGAGCGGGGCGTCCCCCGCGCGCAGGTCGCCCTCGCCTGGCTCCTCCACCAGCCCACGGTGACCGCCCCGATCGTCGGCGCGTCCAAGCCCGGGCACCTGGAGGACGCGGTGGCCGCCGTGGAGATCGAGCTGAGCGACAAGGAACTGGAGGAACTGCAGCGCCCGTACGGTCCCCACCCCATCGCCGGGCACTGAACGCGTCACTCGAAGCTCAGTGGGGCCGCTGCGGCGCGAACTCCGTCCCGCAGGGACCCGCCCCCTCGCTCTCCGCCAGCTCCACCCTCGCCCCGCTCATCGCCAGCGTCCGGTAGAACCGCCCGATCCGCTCCGCCGACCGCCCCACGTAGTGCCCGATGAACGACCGCCGGAACCGCTCGGCCGCCAGGTTCGGCTGCGAGCCGTGCACCAGGCTCCCGTTGAAGAACAGAACGTCCCCCGGCGCCATGTCCACCGGCACCGGTGCCAGCCCCGGCGGCGGCGGAACGTACTCCCGGGCGAAGGACACGTCCGAGTCGGCCGGCTCCGGACAGAACAGATCCATGCGGTGGGTGCCCGGCACGACCTCCAGCCCGCCGTTCTCCCGGTCGATCACATCGCAGGCCACCCACGCGGCCACACATGTGCCCGGCTCGACCCGCAGGTAGAAGTTGTCCTGGTGCAGCGCCTGCCCCCTGGCCCCGGGCGGCTTGAAGTAGAACATGCTCTGCGCGGCCAGCACCTCCTCCCCGAGGAGCGCCTCCAGAACCGTCCGCAGCCGGGCGTCCAGCAGGACCTCACGCGCGCGGCCGTTGATCTCGTGCGGGTGCATCACCCGCGGCCAGACGTGCAGCGGATCGGCGCCCGGCCCGTCCTCGGCGCGCGGCTCGAAGTGCCCCGGCACCGGACCGGTCGCCCGCAGCGCCGCGAACTCGCCGCACAGCCGCTCGATCTCCTCGGCCCGGAAGAGCCCGCGCACCACGGTGAAACCGTCCTCCTCGAAACTCTCCCGGTACCGCCGGAGCCCGGCGGGGTCCAGGATGGAAGCGCCGACGGCGCCCTTGCCCGTGACTGTCATGAACGAACTCCTCGGTCAGGTGTCTTCGGTTCAAAACGCTAGGCCGCCCAACAGCGGAGGAGGATGCCCGTGTGCGCTGATGGATTGCCTGACACTGCTGCGCAACCCGACAGCGGAGATCCCGCCCCTCCGCCCGGACTGGTCGTGCTCGGCCACTTCGACCAGCCGCCCGGCTACGCCGTCAACAGGCCGCACGGATCCGCGAGCCGGCTCTTCACCTGGACCACCGCGGGGACGGGCCGGATGCGGCAGGGCGGTGCGCGGACCACGGCCGACGCGGGCGAACTGGTCGTGCTCGCCCCCCGGAGTCCCGCACGGTTACGCCGTCGAGCCCGGTGCCCGGCACTGGCGGTTCTGGTGGGTGCACTGCCAGGCCCGCCCGTCCTGGGCCGCGTGGCTGCGGCCGTACGCCACCGGCGACGGGATGTACGCGGTGACGTCCGCCCCGGCCGGGGTGCACGGCCGTGTCGGGACGGCGTTCCGGCGGATGCACGCCGACGCCCGCTGGACCGGCACCGAGGCGCCGCCCGACGCGTCATCCCCGAACGCGCAGATCGCCGTTGCGCACGGCAGCGCGGCGCGCGAACTGGCCCTGTGCGCACTGGAGGAGGTCCTCCTCCTCCTCCTCACCACCGCCGGCGCCCGGCCGACAGCGCCCCTGGCCGGCATCGACGCTCGGATCCGCCGCGCCCAGGAACTGATCGACGCCGACCCGGGCGCCCCGCACACCGTCCGCTCCCTCGCCGGGGGCGCCGCGCTGTCACCGTCGCGCTTCGCCCATCTGTTCAGCCGGCAACTGGGCCAGTCGCCCATGCGCGCCCTGCGCGAGGCACGGCTGCGCCATGCCGCCCGGCTGCTGGAGAGCACTGACCTGCCCGTGGAGCGTGTGGCCGCGGCCTCGGGTTTCGTCAGCCCGTTCCACTTCAACCGCGCCTTTCGCGAGCGCTACGGGGAACCGCCCGGGGCGTACCGCACGACGCACGGCGATCCGCCCGGCTGAGCACCGCTATTGGTTCCGGGGGAGGGCGGGAAAGGACGGCGTGGGGAACAGGGTCGGCGGTGTGAGCTGCTGTTCGGGCGGTGGCTCAATGGTTTCCGGGCCGGTGCCGGAAGGGGGCAAATGTGGGCAGCTAAAGGGGGCGGGCCGCATCGAAATGCCTTTCGCTCACCTGATTGACACTTTGTCAAAAGGCGTCGGCCGGGCGCGCAATGCACGAAACCGTCGGTTCACTTGTTCCCTGTCGTTGAGCTGTGCAAAGGTGTGCCCTGTCGGCGTGCCCACAACGCGCCGTTCTTTCGTATGCGCGAGGCCGCCGGGCCGGCATACCCCTTGGTATGGACTTTCTTCCGTATGTCCTTGAGAGGAATGCAGCCTTGAAAGACGCAGGCCCGTCGAATTCCCCGGCCTCGGCCCGCAGGTTCGGCGCGACGGACGAGCAACTGAGCGCGGAGCTCAGGAAGTGGACCGGGGCGACGCCCGCACTTCACCCCGTCGGCGAACTGCTGGACCGGCACTGGGAGGCGGCCTTCGCCTACGCCCGGCTGTGCACCGACGGCCCGCGCTCCGCGGGAATGCTCACGACCGCGGCTTTCACCCGGCTTTTCGGTGAAACCCTCCGGCAGAACGGCCCGACCTCCGCATGGCGGCCCCACCTGCTTCTCACCGTGCGGCGGATCGCGGCCGAGTGGGCCGGCGACCACCGGCTCGACACGCTCCACCCGGAGCTGCTCACCGGGACCGGCGACGGGGACCGGCCCGCCTCCCGGCTGCTGCCCTCGCAGCGCCGCCGTCTGCTGTCCGGGGCCTTTCAGCGGCTGCCCCAGTCCGCCCGCTGTCTGCTGTGGCACGTCGAGGTCGAGGCCGAACCGCTCATCTCCCCGGCCGGGTTGCTCGGCCTGGACGAGGAGGGTGCGCGCGTCGAACTGGGCCGGGCCCGGGACCGGCTGCGCGAGGAGTGCCTCCAACTGCACCGTGAACTCGCCCCCGACGAGGAGTGCCGGCGCTATCTGCGCCTGCTCGACGTGACGTACCGGCGCGGGGGCCTCGACATCGACCCGGATCTACGCGCGCACATCGGGGGGTGCGGGCACTGCAGCGCCGCCGCCGACCAGCTCGACCAGTTCAATCACGGCCTCGGTGTCGCCCTGTCGGAAGCGGTGCTGGGCTGGGGTGGGCGGGACTACGCGGAGAGCCGGGCGCACGCGGCGGGGGAGCGGGCCGGGGGCGGGCGGGACGCCGAGCAGCGTGAGCGGCCCGGTGCGGTGGCCGGTGCGGCCACCGCAGTGATGCCGGCCGGTGCGGCGCGTGAACTGTTCCCGGACCCGGTCGCCCTGGCACGCGAGGTCTTCCCCGACCCGGTCGATCTGGCGTACGAGATCATTCCGGACCCGGTTCGTGCACCGCGCGAGGCCTCCCCCGGCCAGGTGCGTGAGGGGCGGCGTGAGGCCTTCCCGGATCCGGTCGGCAGGGCGCGTGAGGTTTTCCCGGACCAGGTCGGCGGGGTACGTGAGGCTTCCCCGGATCCGGCGCGTGCAGCGCGTGAGGCCTTCCCCTGGCCGGCCGGTGAGGGGCGTGAGGCCTTCCCGGACCAGGTCGCCCTCGCCGGCCCGGTCGGGGAGTCGTTCACCGATCCGGGCGGCCCGGCGGCCCCGCCGCCGCCCCCTCGCATACCCGAGGGTGGGGGCCCGGCCGCGGGCACCGCACCGGCTCCGGCCCGCGCGGACCTCTCCGTTCCGTCTGCCCCCCCGCCCCCGGCCTCGGCCCCTCGTCCCGAAGGCCCCCGGACCGCCGCCCGAAGATCCGCCCACAAGGCGGCCCGCCGTACCGCCCGGCGGCGCAACCTCACCGCGGGCATCCTGACCGTCAGCGGTCTGGTCGTCCTGCCGCTGGTCCTGTGGTCCACCGGCAACTCCGGCGACGGCGCGCCGGCCGGTGCCGAACGGCCCACCGGGGAGGCCCCCGGCTCCGACGCGGGCGAGGCGAGCGGCGACCCGTCCTGGGCCGGGGCGGGCGACGCTCAGAAGGGCGCCCTGCGCGGCCGGCTGCACAACGTCTCCTCGGGCCTGTGCGTGGGCATCGACGGCAAGAAGGCCGTGGAGGGCGGGGAGGCCGAGCTCGCGCCCTGCTCCGCGGCCGCCGCCCAGCAGTGGACGTACGAGACCGACGGACTGCTGCGCAACGGCGCCGCCCCCGACCTGTGCCTGGACTCGCAGTTCGGATACTCGGTACGGCTGGCCCCGTGCACGGGCGCGTCCCGGCCCGACCCGAAGAACATCCACTACGACTTCACCCTCCAGGGTGCCCTGGTGCCCCGCTCGGACCAGGACCTGGCCCTGGCCCCGGCCGCCACCGACGGCTCGGGAGCCCTGGTCCTCAAGGCCCGGGCGGACGACGAGGTCCAGCGCTGGGTGATCGACACCTCCAAGGCCGACCTCCAGATGGAGGCCGTCAACTGGAACGCCGCCGTTCCCGCCCCGCGCCCCACGCCCACACCGACCCCCACCCCCTCGAAGACGCCCGAGCCCACCCCGACGCCGTCCGCGACCTCCCCGGCCCCGCAGCCGACATCGAGCAGCGCGGCCGCCACCGACTCGCCCTGCGACCGCTACGGCTACTACTGCGACTCGGACGGCCAGTACGGCAACCCGGGCTACGGCTACCCCGGCTACGGATACGGCTACGGAGGCTACGGATACGGCTACGGCGGCTACGGCTACGGAGACGGCCGCCGCTGACCGGGCCTGTGCTCAGGCCCCCACGACGGTCAGCGACAGCCACAGGGCGACCACGGCCGGCACCAGCGCCGCCGGTGTGGCGAGCAGCCCGAGCCGGGTGAACTCCCCGAGCCCGACCCGGTTCGCGCGCTGCCGCACGATCCGCCGCCACAGCAGGGTCGCCAGCGATCCGGCGTAGGTCAGGTTGGGGCCGATGTTCACACCGAGCAGCACCGCCAGCACGGCGCCGGGACCGGCCCCGGCGGTCAGGGGCAGCAGCACCAGCACCGCGGGCAGGTTGTTGATGAGGTTGGACAGGACGGCGGCCACCGCGGCCACACCCAGCAACGTCAGCAGGTCCGATCCGTCGGGCAGCACGCGCCGCAGCGCGTCGGCGAGCCCGTGGTCGACGACCGCACGCACGACCACGCCGAGCGCGAGCACGAACGCCAGGAAGGCCGGGGCCGCGGACCGCACCACCGTCAGGGGGGTGGCCCGGCGCCGCACCAGCGCCCGCCCGGCCAGCACCAGCGCACCGGCCGGCGCGGCCCACGCCGGCGCGATCCCCACAGCGGAGGCCACCACGAATCCGGCGAGCGTGCAGCCGACG
>NZ_JBEXSH010000110.1:0-4745 GCF_040613555.1 Streptomyces sp. NPDC006265 | reverse complement strand
GTGGCCAGCACTCCGCTGTCCGACGTGGGAGCAGGCATGGACACGCGGGCGCAGGAACAGCGGGAGCGGCTCGGGACGCGGCTCGACGTCGGGGGAGGGGAGGGGCGCCGCGAGCCCCTCGTCGAAGAAGCGCCGGAACACCAGGTACTCGGCGCCGATCGCGGCCAGCCAGGGCAGCGCCATCAGCGCGGCGAAGCGGGTGAAGCTCAGCCCGCTCGCCGTGAACGCCAGCAGATTGGTCAGGTTCGAGACCGGCAGCAGCAGCGAGG
The DNA here is from genome assembly GCF_040613555.1 of Streptomyces sp. NPDC006265. Lineage (NCBI taxonomy): Bacteria > Bacillati > Actinomycetota > Actinomycetes > Kitasatosporales > Streptomycetaceae > Streptomyces > Streptomyces sp. NPDC006265. The sequence goes on along the minus strand of NZ_JBEXSH010000110.1, from coordinate 4,476 downwards.
CGGTGTTCGACAGATGGGCGCATGCGTACAGGTGCGGCCGGGCCCGCACGCCCATGCGGGTCGCGGTGGCGAGCACCACCGGAGTGAGCAGGACGACGGTGGCGTCCAGACTGAGCACGGCCGTGATGACGGACGCCAGCGCGAACACCGCGGTCAGCAGCCGCGTGGGGCGCCTCGCCGCCCAGCGGGCCATCCACGCTCCGCACGCGGTGAACAGCCCCTCGACGTCGCAGAAGTGCGCGAGCACCAGGACGGCCGCGAGGAAGCCCACCACGGGCCCCAGCCGCTGGATCTCCTCCCAGGCGTGATCCGGCGAGACGACTCCGAGGGCGACGGCGACCCCGGAGGCGGGCACCGCAAGCACGGCCTCGGGCAGGTCCTTCGGGCGGGCGACGGCCCAGACGAGCACGGCGGCCAGCAGCGCCACGGACAGGACTTCGGCGAGCGGGGTGTTCAGGGCGGGGTCCTCCGGGGCGCGATCAAGCGGTGCCCGCCCATGAAACCAGGCGTCGGTAAGAGACCCGGGGCCCCGCTGTCCTGGTCAGAGCCCGCTGACCGCAGAGACTGCGGGTGACTCAGATCTCGTCGTCGAGCAGGGCCAGCTCCGCCCAGATCGTCTTGCCCTCGCCGGTGTGCCTGCTGCCCCACCGCTGGGTGAGCTGGGCGACCAGCAGCAGCCCGCGGCCGCCCTCGTCCCAGGTCTTGGCCCGGCGCAGGTGCGGCGCCGTGTGGTTGGTGTCGGACACCTCGCAGATCAGGGTGGCCGTGTCATGGATCAGGCGCAGCCGGATGGGCGGTGCGCCGTAGCGGATGGCGTTGGTGACCAGCTCGCTCACGACCAGCTCGGCGGTGAACGTGGCGTCGATGAGCCCCCAGCGTTCGAGCTGGTCGACGACCTGTTTGCGGATGGGCGCCACCAGTGCCGGGTCGGCGGGGATGTCCCAGGTGGCAACCTGGGCGGACGGCAGGCCGCGGGTGCGGGCCAGCAGCAGGGCCACGTCGTCGCTGGGCTCCTCGGGCAGTACGGCCTTCAGTACGGTGTCGCACAGGGCGTCCAGCGAGTCGGCGGGCACGGTCAGGGCGCGGCACAGCTCGTCGGTGGCGTGATCGACGTCGCGGTCGCGGTCCTCGATGAGTCCGTCGGTGTAGAGGGCGACGACGGAGCCCTCGGGCAGTTGGAGCTCCGTCGCCTCGAACGGCAGGCCCCCCACGCCCAGCGGGGGTCCCGCGCTCATGGGGATCAGCCGGGCGGATCGGTCGGGCAGCACCAGGGCGGGTGCGGGGTGCCCGGCGGCGGCCAGGTTCAGCCGGCGTGTGACGGGGTCGTAGACGGCGTAGAGGCAGGTGGCGCCGAGTTCGGCGACCTCGTCGCCCTCGTCGTCCGAGGCGAGATGGGTGACCAGGTCGTCGAGGTGGGTGAGGAGCTCGTCGGGCGGGAGGTCCACGTCGGCGAGGGTGCGGACGGCCGTGACCAGCCGGCCCATGGTCGCCGTGGAGGGGATGCCGTGCCCCACGACGTCCCCGACGACCAGCGCGACGCGGCTGCCGGACAGCGGGATCACGTCGAACCAGTCGCCGCCGATGCCGGCCGCCGAGCCGGAGGGCAGATAGCGGTGGGCGACCTGGACGGCGGCCTGGCCGGGCAGCCCCCTCGGCAGCAGGCTGTGCTGGAGGGCGAGGGCGGTGGTGCGCTCGCGGGCGAAGCGGCGGGCGTTGTCGACGCAGACCGCGGCCCGGCTGGCGAGCTCCTCGGCGAACACGGCGTCGTCGTCGGCGTAGTCGTCGGGCTGGGCCACACGTACGGCCACGGCGACACCCAGCGTGGTGCCGCGGGCCCGCAGCGGTACGGCCATCATCGAGTGGACGCCCTTGCGGTAGGGGCGTCCTGCGGGGGCACGGGAATTGCGTTCGGCGACCCAGCGCATGAACGCCGGCTCACCCGCCTGGCTGACGATGGCCCGGCCCTCCCGCATGGCCCGGGCGATCGGCGAGAAGGAGGGGTAGACGTCGATCTCTCCCACGTGGACGGCCGCTTCCGGGGTGCCCTCGGTGACGGAGCCGTGGGCCACCCGCCGCAGCGTGATCTCCTCGGCGGACGCCGCAGGAGCCTCGTCCGCGCCGAGGACCCAGTCGAACAGGTCCACGCTCGCGAAGTCCGCGAACCGGGGCACCACGACCCCGATCAGCTCCTCGGCCGTGCGCACCACGTCCAGAGTGGTGCCGATGGCGGCGGCGGCCTCGTTCAGCAGGGCGAGGCGCTGCCGGGCCCAGTACTGCTCGGTGCTGTCGAAGGCGGCCAGGGCGGTTCCCGCCAGTTCCCCGGCGGCGTCCCGGACCGGCCACATCTCCGTGACCCAGGCGTGCTCCCGGTTGAGGGACGGTGCACCCGTGTAGCTCTCGTACCTCAGTGGCCGGCCGGTCTCGACGACGTGCCGCAGGTGCCAGTTGAAGCCGCGGCTGTGCTCCGCCTCCTCCACGGTCTCCGGGAAGTGCCGGCCGAGCAGGGTCTCCTCGGACACGCCCATGACATGGCAGGCGACGTCGTTGAGCCGCAGGTAGCGCTGGCTGGTGTCGAAGACGGACATCGCCATGGACGCCTGCTGGAAGGCGCGGCCTGCGAGGGACGTCTCCCCGCGGCCGGGCGACGCGGCGGTGATCACATATCCGCCCGCTTCCCCGTCCGGGCCGGTCACGGCGCAGGCTCTGACGCGGAGCCCGACGAGGTAGCCGTCGCGGTGCCGCACCATGACGGTGCCGGACCGCGCGGACATCGCCTCGGGCGGCACGGCCTCGGCGAGCAGCTCCCGTACGGCACGGCCCAGGGCCTCACGGGCCGGATAGCCGGTCAGCCGCCGGGCTCCCTCGCTCCACCCCGTCAGGATGCCGCGGGCGTCGATGATCGCAGCAGCGGAGGCGTCCTCCATATCGTCCAGGATTATCCCTTTGCCGCCCGCTATCAACCGCGACGCAGCATTCGGGACGGTGTCAGGCCCGGTGGGCGCGCAGCGCGGTGAGCGCCCGGTCGGCGTGCGCGTTCATGCGCAGTTCGCTGCGGACGACGTCGAGGACGGTGTGATCCTGTGCGATGACGAAGGTGGTGCGCTTGGTGGGCGCCAGGGAGAAGCCGCGTTTCACCCCGAACCGCTCGCGGACCGCGCCGTCGGCGTCGGACAGCAGCGGCATGCCGAGGCCGTGCCGTCCGGCGAACTCCTGCTGCCGCTCGACGGCGTCGCCGCTGATGCCGACGGGGCGTGCTCCGACGGCGGCGAACTCGGCGGCGAGGTCGCGGAAGTGGCAGGCCTGGCCGGTGCAGCCCGGGGTCAGGGCGGCCGGGTAGAAGAAGAGCACGACCGGACCCTCGGCGAGCAGTCCGGACAGGCTGCGGACGGTGCCGGTCTCGTCGGGCAGGGCGAAGTCCTCGGCCTTGTCCCCGGTCTCCATGCGCGCGGTCACGGCCTGCCCTCCGCGTTCCGGGCGACGCCGCGGGCCCAGAGGACGAGGGGCACCTGCAGGGGCAGGCGTCCGAAGGCGGCGGCCTTGTGCGGGGTGGGGCGGTGGCGCCAGTCGGCGGCCATCTTTACGTTGGCGGGGAACACCCCGACGAAGAAGGCCGCCGTGGCCAGCGCGGCGGCCTTGCGGCTGCGCGGTAGCGCCAGGCCGGCGGCCAGCGCGAGCTCGGCGGCGCCGCTCGCGTAGGTCCAGGCCCTGGGCGTGCCGGGCAGGCCGCGCGGGATGGTCGCGTCGAACGGGCGTGGGGTGGTGAAGTGGGCGACGCCCGCGGTGGCCAGGAGGCCGGCGAGCAGCAGGGGCGAGCGTTCGGACCGGGACACGGTTCCTCCTCTGAAGGCCTGCCGCGCATTATTACCGGTCGGTAGGCAGGTCGGTTCACCGGGTCCCGGTGCGCCGGTGGTGGCTGCCCGGCGTGTAGCCGAAGGAGCGGCGGAAGACGTCGATGAACGCGCTGGCGGAGGACCAGCCGCACCGGTGGGCCACGGTCGTGACGGGCAGGCCGTCGGCCAGCATCCGCAGGGCGTGGTAGAGCCGCGACTGGGTGCGCCACTGCGGGAAGGTCATGCCGAACTCGCCGCGGAAGAGCCGGCTGAGGGTCCGCTCCCCCACCCCGGTCGCGGCCCCGAGCTCGGCGAGGGTGCGCACGTCGGCCGGGTCGGCGTGCACGAGCGCGCAGACGGCGGCCAGGCGTGGGTCGGCCGGGGTGGGCAGGCGCAGCGGCTGCTGGGGCGACAGACGCAGTTGGTCGCGCAGGACGGCGCGCGCGGGCGGATCCGCAGAAGCCGGTCGCGCGGTGACGGGGACCCAGGTCCGCTCCCACGGTCGCCGACGGGGCGAGCCCCGCGCAGGCCGTTACCGCCCCCCCCCCCCCCCGCGGGGGGGGGGGGGAAAAAAAAGGCGCCCGCCCCCCGGGGCCGGCGCGGGGGACAACCGGCCCCCGCCGGCCCCCCGGCGGGGAAAGAGAGC
>NZ_JBEXSH010000109.1:0-15716 GCF_040613555.1 Streptomyces sp. NPDC006265 | reverse complement strand
GCCTACCGCAGCGCCGTCGACTTCGCCGAGTCGCGCATGGACAAGGAGCTGGAGCAGGTCCTCTCCGACCCGCGCAGCCGGATCGGCGGACAGGGCGACGCCGCCCGCGAGGCGGCCCGGGCCCGGCACACCCAGCTCGTGGCCCAGGCGCGGGAGGCCCTCGACCGGGACCTCACCCAGCTCGCGGCCGAGGCCGATGTCGTCGAACCGGCCCTGCCACCGGCGTACGCCCGCTGGGACAACCCGGCGTGGCACGCCTACCGGGTGCCGATGGAGATCCCCATGGCCCTGCGCCTCGGCGACCTCCATCTCCCCGAGGCCGACCGGATCCGCATCCCGATGCTGGTCCGGCTGCCACTGGAGCGCGGCCTGTGGATCGACAGCGGAGCGGCCGGATCGTCCGACGGGTCGTTCACCGACTCCCCCACCATGAGCCGTCTCGCCATGGAGACGGCGGTCGCGCACGCGGCCCGGCTGCTGGCCGTCCACCCGGCGGGGGAGTTCACCGTCCATGTCGTCGACCCGGCCGGCTCCGGGGCCCAGCCGTTGGCCCCCCTCGTGCAGAGCGGGGTGCTCGCGACTTCGCCCGCGCTCGGCGCCGCGGGGGTGGCGGACGTGCTGGGCCGGCTCACCCAGCGGGTCGACCTGGTGCAGATGGCGGTGCGGGGCGGCGCCGCCGATTCCCTCCCGCCCGGCTTCGACACCTCCCAGCAGCTCCTGATCGTCAACGACTTCCCGCACGGTTTCGACGACCGGGCCGTGAACCAGCTGCGCTACCTGGCCGACGAGGGTCCCGCCTTCGGCGTCCACCTGATGATGGTGGCCGACCGGGAGGAGTCCTCCGGCTACGGGCCTCTGCTCGATCCGCTGTGGCGTTCGCTGCTGCGACTGACACCGGTGCCCGACGATCACCTCGCCGACCCGTGGGTCGGTCATGCCTGGACGTACGAGCCGTCGCTCGTACCGCCCGGCAGTCAGGTCCTCCAGCAGGTGCTCGCCCAGGTCGCAGCCGCCCGTACCAAATTCATGTAAAGCTCCTGACCAGGGGTTTTGGTCCTTCTTTTGCCAATCGCTTTACCAGTTCTTGGTGATTGGGCTACTGTTGACGGCACGGAGGGGAGTACTCCCTGTCTGCTGCGGCGTACCCGTCAATACGGATCAGGCCAGATCCCGGGGCGTCGGCCCATCTCTGGGTGGAAGAGACCTCCGGCAGCGACGACGCTGACATTTGCCGTTACGACTGCCGGAGGCGCAGTGGATGTTTCCGTGACCCTATGGGTCCTGACGATCGTGGGCCTCGCCGCCCTTATCGCGGTCGACTTCTTCATCGGCCGCAAGCCGCACGACGTGTCGATCAAGGAAGCCGGTATCTGGACGGTTGTCTGGATCGTGCTGGCCGTGCTCTTCGGGCTTGGTCTGCTTCTGTTCGCCGGTGGCCAGCCCGCCGGTGAGTTCTTCGCAGGTTTCATCACCGAGAAGTCACTCAGCGTCGACAACCTCTTCGTCTTCGTCCTGATCATGGCGAAGTTCGCGGTGCCGTCGCAGTACCAGCAGCGTGTGCTGCTGATCGGTGTCCTCATCGCCCTGGTCCTGCGAGCGATCTTCATCGCCGCCGGCGCGGCGATCCTCGCCAGCTTCGCCTGGGTCTTCTACATCTTCGGTGCCTTCCTCATCTACACCGCCTGGAAGCTCATCCAGGAGGCCCGGGCCGACGAGGAGGACGAGGAGTTCGAGGAGAACAAGCTGCTCAAGGCCGCCGAGCGCCGCTTCGGCGTGGCGGACCGGTACCACGGCACCAAGCTGTGGATCGAGGAGAACGGCAAGCGGGTCATGACCCCGATGCTGGTCGTGATGCTGGCCATTGGCACCACCGATGTGCTCTTCGCCCTCGACTCCATCCCCGCGATCTTCGGCCTGACGCAGGACCCGTACATCGTCTTCACTGCCAACGCGTTCGCCTTGATGGGTCTGCGCCAGCTGTACTTCCTCATCGGCGGCCTGCTGAAGAAGCTGGTCCACCTGAGCTACGGACTGTCGGTCATCCTGGGCTTCATCGGCGTGAAGCTGGTGCTGCACGCGCTGCACGAGTCCGGGGTGCATGTCCCCGAGATCAGCATTCCGGTCTCGCTCGGCGTGATCTGCTCCGTTCTGATCGTCACCACGATCACCAGCCTGCGAGCTTCCAAGAAGCAGGCGGCGGCCGAGGCGGCGCAGGACAAGAGCGGAGGCGCTCCGAAGGACAGCATCGACCTCTGACGGCGTCGGGCGTAGGAACAACCATCACCGGGATCGGTGCTCGGCGAATACCCTGATGGCCGACGGTGAGGACAAGGCGACCCTGGCCCGGGACACGGCCTTGGCGGCGGTGATGATCACCTGCAACGGCATCGTCGGCCTGTGCCTCCTGGTCGCCCTCACTGCGGCACGGCACGGCCGTCTTCAACCCGGAGGGCACCGGCGCCGCACTCGCCACACTCAGCCTGGTCCTGCCGACGTTCACCACGAGCAAGCCGGGACCGGAGTTCTCCACCGTCCAGCTGACCTTCGCGGCGCTGTCCTCGCTGATTCTGTACGGCCTGTTCGTCGGTACGCAGACCGTGCGGCAACCGGGACTACTTCCTGCCGAATCACCCGGCACGGCGAGGTGATCACCGCCGAGGAGCACGCCGAGGCGCCGACCGCCCTCACCGCCCGGACGAGCTTGGCCCTGCTGGGTCTGGCCCTGGTGGGCGTCGTCGGCCTGGCCAAGGGCCATCTCGCCCACCATCGAGACCGGGGTGGAGGCGCCCGGGTTCCCACACGCCGTCGTCGGCGTGATCATCGCGCTGCTGGTGCTGCTCCCAAAGACCATCGCCGCGCTGCGCTCCGCGCGCCGCGACCGTGTGCAGACCAGTCTGAATCTCGCCCTCGGTTCGGCGATGGCCAGCATCGGCCTGACCATCCCCGCCGTCGCGCTCGCCTCCCTGTGGCTCTCCGGCCCGCTCGTCCTCGGCCTCGGCTCCACCCACATGGTGCTGCTCGCCCTGACCGTGGTGGTCGCCTCGCTGAACGTGGTGCCGGGCCGGGCCACGCCGCTCCAGGGCGGGGTCTACCTGGTGCTGTTCGCGGCGTACCTGGAGCCGGCGATCAACCCGTAGGCGCGAGCAAACGCTCACGCAAGCGTTTACGCGCCACCGGCACGACGGCACGACGGCACCAGGTCCCGGCTCACCCCGCAGCGGCCTCCGCAGCCGCACCCACCCGCACCGGACGCGTCTCCGGCAGCAACGCGAAGCACCCCAGGCTGAACACCGCGATCGCCGTGAGATACGCGGCCACACCCCACGGCACCCGTCCGCCCTGCGCGGCCAGGGCGGTTGCCGCGATCGGTGTGAGCGCGCCTCCGACGACCCCGCCGAGGTTGTAGCCGACGGCTGCGCCGGTGCAGCGCACCCGCGGCTCGTACAGCTCCGGCAAGTACGCGGCGATCACGGCGAACATCGTGATGAACGCGAGCATCGCCCCGAGGAAGGCGAGGAACATCGGCAGCGGCGCCCCGGTGGAGAGGAGCGCCACCATCGGGAACATTCACAGGGCCGCGGCCGCGCACCCGGTCAGGCACAGGGGCCGCCGACCGTAACGGTCCCCGAGCAGCGCCACCAGCGGGGTGAGAGCCCCCTTCACGAGCACCGCGCCCATGATGCAGGTCAGCATGACGCCGCGGCTCACCCCGAGCCGCTCCGTCCCGTAGGCGAGGGACCAGGTTGTCACGGCGTAGAAGATCGCGTAACCGATCGCGAGGCCGCCGCCGGTCAGCAGGAGGAGCCGCCAGTGGTCGCGGACGACCTCTGCGAGCGGCACGCGCGCGTGGTCGTCGATCCGGAGGAAGCTCGGGCTCTCGGTGAACGACGACCGCAGCCACAGCCCCGCGACGGCCAGCATCCCCGCAGCCCAGAACGGCACCCGCCAGCCCCATGCGGCGAACTGTGCCTCCGTCAGCGTCGACGACAGCCCCAGCACCACACCGTTGGCGAGCAGGAACCCCACCGCGGGCCCGACCTGCGGGAAGCTCGACCACAGCACGCGCCGTTCGGCCGGCGCGTGCTCCACGGCCAGCAGCACCGCCCCGCCCCACTCCCCACCGAGCCCCAGCCCCTGGAGAAAGCGCAGCACCAGGAGCAGCAGAGGGGCGGTCACGCCGATCGACTCGTACGTCGGCACACAGCCGACCGCGACCGTGGACGCCCCGGTCAGCAGCAGGGAGGCGACGAGGACCGGCCGCCGCCCGCGCCGGTCCCCGATGTGCCCGAACAGCACCGACCCGAGCGGCCGGGCCACGAAGCCCACACCGAAGGTGGCGAAGGCGGCCAGTGTCCCGGCCACCGGAGAGAAGGTCGGGAAGAACAGCGGCCCCAGGATCAGGGCCGCCGCGGTGCCGTAGACGAAGAAGTCGTAGAACTCGATGGCCGTGCCGGCGAGTGAGGCGGCCGCGAGGCGCGGCATGGAGGGTGCCCTTACGGTGCGTACGTCGTGCATGCCGCGTCAACTACCCACCGTGATCGCCGGTTACGGGGGCGCGCGGAGGGCTTGGGGCCCTCAGTACGTGACCGTGATGCGCCGGGCGGGCCCGTCCACGCGCACGGTGCCGCCGTACGGGATCACCAGTTGCGGATCGGTGTGCCCGAAGTCCACGTCGAAGACGATCGTGGTGTCGGGGGCGTAGGTCCGCATGGCACGCAGCACGGCCTCGCGCTGGTCCGCGGCGTAACGGGCAGCCTGCTCGGGGGTGTTGGGCCGCTCGAAGAACCATGTCTTCGGCCGTCCCATCAGCAGGGCCGGAAAGCGCCCCAGCAGCCCCCGCTCGCCCACGTTCCGCAGGGTGCAGAAGACCTCCGTGGCGCTCGGCATGTCCTCGGAGGTCTCCAGGAGCAGGACGCCGCCGTCGTACTCGGACAGGTCGTGCGCGATCTCGCGGTCGGCCATCAGCAGCCAGGCCAGGATCTCCAGGCAGCCGCCCCAACTGCGCCCCTCGACCACCCGGTCGGGGTTCACCCAGGTCCAGCCGGCCCCGGGCCGGGTCTCCGGCTCCGCGTCGAAGGTCGCAGGGTCCGCCCAGTCCCGGTCGATGTCACGCCACCGCTCGGCGGGCCTCAGCTCGTACGGTCCCGGGGTGAACAGGGCCGCGCGCAGGGACTCGGCGGTCTGCGGGTGCATGGCCCCGGGGCGGCCCAGTTCGCACATCACGCTCCCGCCGTGGAAGCCGACGACGCCGCAGGTGCGCAGGAACGCGAGCAGGTTGGTGTTGTCGCTCATCCCGAAGAACGGCTTCGGGTTGGCACGGATCAACTCCCGGTCCAGGTACGGCAGCACGGTGATCTGGTCGTCCCCACCGATCGACGCGATGACGGCCTTGATCTGCGGGTCGGCGAAGGCGGCGTGGATGTCGGCCGCCCGCTCCTGGGGCGTGGAACCCATCGCGCGGGTCGCCGGATACTCGACCGGCTCCAGCCCGAAATCCTTGCGCAGCCGCTCCAGGCCCAGCTCGTAGGGGAGCGGGAAGAGCGCCGGCAGACCGGAGGAGGGCGAGAGCACGGCGATGCGGTCACCGGGGGACGGCTTCGGCGGATAGATCGGGCTGGTCAGGCTCGTCATGCCGGGAGGCTACGGCCCGGCGGGCCGCCGGCGCACCGTGATAAACCGGCTGTGAGCAGCGGCCCGCCCCGGGCCGTCACGCCGCCCGACCCTCGACGGACCGGAGGAACCGTGCCCCGCACCCTGGCCCACGCCCCGATCATGATCCTCAACGGCCCCAACCTGAACCTGCTCGGCCAGCGCCAGCCGGAGATCTACGGCTCCGACACCCTCGCCGACGTCGAGGCCCTGTGCGCCAAGGCGGCGACCGCGCGCGGGGGCACGGTCGACTTCCGCCAGTCCAACCACGAGGGCGAGCTGGTCGACTGGATCCACGAGGCGCGGCTGAACCACTGCGGCATCGTGATCAACCCCGGTGCCTACTCGCACACCTCCGTCGCCATCCTGGACGCCCTCAACACGTGTGACGGCCTGCCGGTGCTGGAGGTCCACATCTCCAACATCCACCAGCGCGAGTCGTTCCGGCACCACTCCTATGTCTCGCTGCGCGCCGACGGGGTCATCGCGGGCTGCGGGGTGCAGGGGTACGTATTCGGCGTGGAGCGTGTCGCGGCGCTGGCGGGGGCGGGCCGGGCGGACGCGTGAGCCGCTGCCCGCAAGCCCCGCCGGCCAGGGCCGGTGCCCCTGACCGCCCGCTTCCTACAGCCGCCCCGCCTCCACGATCCGCGGCAGGAAGCGCTGGGTGCGCTCCTGCTGCGGATCCCCGAAGACCTGTTCGGCGGCGCCGTGTTCCAGCACCACGCCGCCCTCCAGGAAGCACACCTGGTCGGCGACCTCGCGGGCGAAGCCCATCTCGTGCGTGGCCAGCACCATGGTCATGCCCTCGTCCTTCAGGTCGCGGACGACGGTGAGCACCTCGCCCACCAGCTCGGGATCGAGGGCCGCGGTGATCTCGTCGAGCAGCAGCAGCCGGGGCCGTACGGCCAGGGCGCGGACGATCGCGACGCGCTGCTGCTGCCCGCCGCTCAGCCGGTCCGGGTACGCGTCCGCCTTCCCGCCGAGCCCCAGCCGTTCGAGCAGCTCACGCGCGTGTGCCTCGGCTTCGGCGCGGGTGACAGCGTGCAAGCGCCGCGGGGCGAGCGTGATGTTCTCCAGGACGGTCATGTGCGGGAACAGGTTGTACGCCTGGAAAACCACGCCGATCCGACGGCGTACGGCGTCCTGGTCGGCGCGCGGGTCGATGATCTCCTCGGCGTCGAGCCAGATGTCCGGGTGGCCAACTCGCCAACGGCCCCGTTTGTCGAGGTCACGGCTCCACGTGTCCGGATGGTGGGAGCGGGTGTTGTGGTTCTGTGAATGGGCCCCGGCCCCGGTCGTGTTGGAGTGTGCCGGGGCCGCCGGCCGAGGGCGGGGATCGACAGGCCGGCGGCCCATCCGCCCAGGAGCCGTCATCCTGCGCGGGGCTGGTACCAGTTGACTGCGCAACTACGTTTGAGGGGAGCGCACGTGCGACACCGGCGTGTGCGAACGATTCACACGGGGCGCGTGCGCGGCTCACTCCTTGGCGTGACTGCGCCCCGCGCAGCCACCAACCCCCGGCGCGCGTGCCTCACCACCCGCGCGCCACTCCAGCAGGTGCGGGCGCTCCGCGCCCAGGGACGTGTCGTTGCCGTGCCCGGGGTAGACCCAGGTCTCGTCAGGAAGGGCGCCGAAGATCTTGGTCTCGACGTCGTGGATGAGACTGGCGAACGCCTTCGGGCCCTTGTGGGTGTTACCCACACCGCCGGGGAACCCTAGTGCCGCGACAGGCGACGTTCGCCCCGTCACGACGCCCGGCACGCTCCCCCACGCTCTCGACTCCGCTCGAGCAGGGGGTACCCCCACTCGCCGCACCGGCCGAAACCCCGAGTACGTCCAGTACGAGGGCTTCCGGCCGGCACGCCGAGAGCACGCACCAAACGCCGCTCCTCAACGGGCAAACGTTGCCTGCCACGGCACTAGATTCCTCTGAACACCAGGGCGCTCCCGCGCCGTACCCTCGTCTCCTTTACGCGCGGATCTCGAAGAACCCGCGCGACCGTCGATGAATCGTCAATCGGCAGAGAGCGACCTACGGATGTTCGTCGAGGAGAACGACGGGGAGGCTGGCGGCGAGTACGTCGAGAACGATGTGAACGCGCACTCGGGTGAAGAACGCGCCGAGTACGACCGGTTGATGGCCGATGCCATCGAGGCCGCCCGCGAACCGGGTGTTCGGGCCTTGCCGATGGGGTTTCGGACGGAAGAGGTTCAGTCGGCCAGCGAGCCGGCGAAGATCTGCCACGCCAGGAGTGACTTCGCCACGAGGCTGAGGACCAGGTAGGTCTTTTCACCATATGCGTAGTCGGCCCACCGGCCGACTCCGCGGTACTGGAGCCACTGGTTGAGACCGAAGCTGAAGAAGAGAGCGGCCTGGACGAGAACGATTCCGTACACGAAGCCGGGGACGACCTCCGCCGCGACGGTGTTGTATGCGATCGAGACCCACGGCGTGACGCCGACCAGCGCCCCGAACCAGAACGGCAGCATCCTGGTCCTCGCCCGCCCCGGCGGGTTCATCACCTCCTCGAGCCAGCCGAAGAGGATCATCCCGACGTTGGCGCCGACGACGGCGATGACGGCATTGAGGCTGGTAATGCCCGCGTAGAAGCCGATGAGGAGCACCATCAGGGTCGCGCTCAGCGCGTACTCCAGCCACCGGAAACGGTTGATGCCGCGTCTGAGGTCGCGTTCGTAGGTGCCGCGGCACACTGTCGCCGTCAGCAGGTGGTCTGCTGCCGCGAGGGCGAGGAAGGCGGCGACGGCCCAGCCGATCGGCACGTCGAACAATGCTTCCGGGGCGGGCGCTGCCGTGCCCGGTGGCCCCTCGGGAACGGAGGACGTGACGGTGATCGAGAAGCTTCCGGCGAGGAGGACGATGGCCACGGCTTGGATCAGATGCAGCAGCGTGAGCCCCAGGTTCCACCTGCGGAGCCCGGTGAGACGCTCGGTGGTGACACCGGTGGCCACCGATGTGCCGTCCTCTCGCTCCACAGGTCCTCCCCAGTTGCTGGTGCCGCGGTACGTCAGCATGGTCGTACCGGTGGGCCGGGAATCGCGGCAGTCACGCCACCGCCCGTCGGAAAGTCGCCCGAGTGGCGCCCGGGAATCCGCCGTACCCGCTGGTCTCCGGGCCCCCGGAGCTCTCTCCCCGGAACGCCGTTGGAGCGGAAGGCGACCGCGGCGTGACCTTGCGCCGGTGCGGGTGGCGAGCCGGCCCGCGTGGGCGGCCACGTCCGCATCGGTGCGGGCGCCGGTCGGGATGGCCAGGACGCCACCGCCTTTCGGGCCGCCGGTGACGGTGCAGGTGTGGAGGGGAGCGGTGCGGGGCGGGGCGGGTGTGCTGCGGCGCTGGGGGCTGAGGGTGGTCATGACGGCCGTCCTTGCGGATGGTGCGGGCCGGCGGAGGGCGCCGAGGTGTGGGCGCCGATGGCAGGGTGTGACTGCGTGTCGGCCGTGTGGTCCGTCTGGGATGCGGGTTCGTCGCTGTCGCTGTCCTCGCCGCGGGTGGCGATCAGGGACCAGGCGATGGAGACGGTGATGGTGACGGCGATGATGCCGAGAGTGAGCGGAATGGGCAGCTTGCCGACGGGCGTCTCCGAGAGGATGAGCTTGACGCCGGCGAACGCGAGCAGCACCGCGAGTCCGTAGTGCAGGTATTGGAAGCGGCGCAGCAGCCCGGCGAGGCAGAAGTACAGGCTGCGAAGGCCGAGGACGGCGAAGGCGTTGGCGGTCCAGACGATGAAGGTGTTGGTGGTGATGGCCAGGACGGCGGCGACGGAGTCGACCGCGAAGATGAGGTCGGTGGCCTCGACCGCGACCAGGACCACGAACAGCAGCGTGGCGATGCGCTTGCCGCTGACGCGGATGAAGAACCTGTCGCCGTGGAATTGCGGATCGGTGGGGATGATCTTCTTGACGAGGCGGACGACGGGATTGCGGTCGGGGTGGACCTCTTCGTCCTTGGAGACGGCCATCTTGTAGCCGGTCCAGATCAGGAATGCCCCGAAGAGGTAGGCGGTCCAGAAGAAGACCTGCAGCAGTTCGGCGCCGATGAAGATGAACACCAGCCGGGCCACGAGCGCGCCGATGACGCCCCAGAACAGGATCTTGTGCTGGTAGGCGTCGGGCACGGCGAAAAACGAGAAGACCAGCGCGAAGACGAAGACGTTGTCGATCGACAGGGCCTTTTCGATCAGATAGCCGGCGTAGTACGTCGACGATGCCTCGCCGCCCTGCCACGCCCACAGGATCAGGCCGAAGCCGAGGCCGATGGCGATCCACAGGCCGCTCCACAGCGCGGCCTCGCGGAAGCCGATCACGTGGTTGTCGCGGTGGGCGATCAGGTCGACGGCGAGCATCACGCCGATGCCGAGCGTGACCGCAGCCCATACCCACAGCGGGACGGCGAACGACAGTTCATTCATGGTGATCGGCTTCCTCGTGCGGGGCGCAATGGCAAGGGCGGACAAGAGGGTGGGGACTCGGGCCTGGCGGGCTTCGGAGGGCTGCCGGGCCCGGGCGCTGATTCAGTTCGTCCAGGCGTTCACCTCCCCGGTTCATGCGGGCCGGCGGGCAGCGGTGCGGCGGCGCCGCGGGCGCAGGGCGAGGGCAAGGCACAGGCCGCCGACGGCCAGGTCCACGAGCGCCAGCAGCCACCAGGGTGCGAGTGCGTGCAGGCCGTTCATCACGCCTCGCTCCGTCGGGCCGTGGGCAGGCGGCCCTGGGCGAGCGTCCACCCATCGCGCACCCCCGCGGGCGATAGGTCCGCCGGATCCAGCCCCACATCGGCGACAGGCACCGCCTGGCGGGTGGGTGCGACGGCGTAGACGAAGGGACCGCCGCGTACGGCGGAGTCTTCGATCAGGCTGTGCGCGTCCAGACCGGCCGGTCCCCGGCTGGAGGCCACCACCAGCGGTGAATGGTGGCGTGCGGCCAGGGCCAGCACACCGCCCGCAGCCTGGGCTGCCCGCCGCTCTCGGCCGGGACGCGGTGAGCGACCGGGATGTAGCCGACCTCGGCCGCACGCAGCCGGGGCAGCACCCAAGCCAGGAACATCCGCGCCGCCTGCGCGTCCACATGGGCGCGGTCCGGGATCTGCGACGGCGCGGGCAGGACGGCGACCAGCAGCACCGGAGCCTTGCGGGGAGCGGCCAGCCGCATGGCCGCGTCCACCACGGCCAGGTCGTCGGGACGGTCGGTCACCAGCGCGGTGACCGGGTGCGGCAGGCACAGCGGCAGCACCGGAGAGCCGGTGTCTGCAAACTCCGGCCAAGATCAACGGTTCAGCGTTAACCGCTGTACCGATGTTCCCCAAGGCCGGCCACCGTCCGTGGGGCGTGACCCTACCGAGCGCGGAACGGGCCTGAACGCGCGACCGCCCCCTCCTCGATTTCGAAACAGGGGTGGTCGTCGTTGGACGGTTACCAGCCTCGTGCGCGCCACTCCGCGAGGTGGGGCCGCTCCGTGCCGATGGTGGTGTCGTTGCCGTGGCCGGGGTAGATCCACGTCTCGTCGGGCAGGACGTCGAAGAGCTTGGTCTCCAGGCCGTCCATCAGGGAGTTGAACTCTTCGGGACGCGTTGTCCTACCAGGACCGCCCGGGAACAGGCAGTCCCCGGTGAACACATGGGGATGCCCGTGCGGGTCGTCGTAGACGAGGGCGATCGAACCGGGCGTGTGCCCGACCAGGTGGCGCGCGGTGAGTTCCACGCGCCCCACCCGGATGGTGTCGCCGTCGCCGACCGGCACGTCGGTCCGTACAGGGATGCCCTCGGCGTCCTCCCGGCCCGCGTAAGTGCGGGCGCCGGTGGCCGCCACGACCTCGGCGAGCGCCTGCCAGTGATCGCCGTGCCGGTGGGTGGTGGCGACGGCCGCGATGCCGTCGCCACCGATCATGCCGAGCAGCGTGTCCGCCTCGTTCGCGGCGTCGATCAGCAACTGCTCGTCCGTGGCCCGGCAGCGCAGCAGATAGGCGTTGTTGTTCATCGGACCCACCGCGATCTTGGTGATCATCAGGTCCTTGAGCTCGTGCACATCGGCCGGTCCGCCGACCGTCACCTCTCCGCTGTACGTCATGCTCGTCAGCCTATAGCGGGGAGCGGCCCCGGTCCCACGGCCGGGGCGCGGTCCTACAGCGGGGGCAGCGCCGGCAGAGGGCCCCCGTCCACCGTCAGTGCGGCGCCGGTGCGGCGGCCGGCGAGCCAGCCCAGCAGGTCCGCCGGGGAACCCGTGACGGTCACCTCCGGTCCGCCCTCCGCGTCTCCTCCGGTGTGCCACGCGCGTGTGCCGTCGGTGAGGCGCGCGGGCGGTACGTCCGGGTGCCCGGTGAACCGGTCGGCCAGGAAGTCGATCTCCCGCTCGGTGAACGCCGCCGGAAGATCCTCCAGCTCGTACCCGATGCCCAGGTCCACGTGATGCAGCTCCACCTCGACCCATCGCCGGAACGGCACCCGGGACGCGGAGTCCGTGACCCCGTTGCGCAGCTCCACCGTGCGCGCCCAGTCCGCCGGGGCGTCCCCGGCCCGCTGGAAGCGTGCCGCGCTCTCGCGCAGGTCGGCGAGCTGGACGTCGAGGCCGCGCAGGGCGTCCCGCTCGATGTCTGCGTCCCGGGCTTCGCCGGAGACATACATGGGGCGCCCCTCGAGCACGTTCACGAGGGCGTCCGCGTTGCGGGCGAGGTGGGCCAGGACGTGGCCGCGGCTCCAGCCGGGCAGCCGTGACGGGCGGGTCGCAGACACGTTGTCCAGTTTGCCGACTGCGGTCAGCAGCCGTTCCGTCGCGTCACGTACAGACGCCAGGTCATGAGCGTGATCAATCATGGTGCTGACCCTAGCTCCGCCACTCCTTCGGGTGAAGGTGGTGAAGCAGTGCCGTAATTCGAAAGCACGTGCTATATGGTCGGACGTGGCGTCGGGCATGCTGGAGAGCCGGGGTTTGTTGACAACCCGTGAACCCGACCGGCGTTGTCAGTGGCTCCCCCTAGTCTGAGAAAGACGGGGGCCCCGCCCCTGTCACTTCTCTCAAGAAAGGTGCGGACCGGCGTGGCCGACCGTCTCATCGTTCGTGGAGCGCGCGAGCACAACCTCAAGAACGTCTCGCTCGACCTCCCGCGCGACTCGCTCATCGTCTTCACGGGCCTGTCGGGGTCGGGCAAGTCCTCGCTGGCCTTCGACACCATCTTCGCGGAGGGACAGCGGCGCTACGTGGAGTCCCTCTCCTCGTACGCCCGGCAGTTCCTCGGCCAGATGGACAAGCCGGACGTCGACTTCATCGAGGGCCTGTCCCCGGCCGTCTCCATCGACCAGAAGTCGACCTCGCGCAACCCGCGCTCCACGGTCGGCACCATCACCGAGGTCTACGACTACCTGCGTCTGCTCTTCGCGCGCATCGGCAAGCCGCACTGCCCCGAGTGCTCCCGCCCGATCGCGCGCCAGTCGCCCCAGGCCATCGTCGACCGGGTCCTCGAGCTGCCCGAGGGCAGCCGCTTCCAGGTGCTGTCGCCGCTGGTGCGCGAGCGCAAGGGCGAGTTCGTCGACCTCTTCGGCGACCTCCAGACCAAGGGCTACTCCCGCGCGCGGGTCGACGGCGAGACGATCCAGCTGTCGAACCCGCCCACGCTGAAGAAGCAGGAGAAGCACACCATCGAGGTGGTCGTCGACCGCCTCACGGTCAAGGACGGCGCCAAGCGCCGCCTCACCGACTCCGTCGAGACCGCCCTCGGTCTGTCCGGTGGCATGGTCGTGCTCGACTTCGTCGACCTCCCCGAGGACGACCCCGAGCGCGAGCGCATGTTCTCGGAGCACCTGTACTGCCCGTACGACGACCTGTCCTTCGAAGAGCTCGAGCCCCGCTCCTTCTCCTTCAACTCGCCCTTCGGCGCCTGCCCGGACTGCACCGGCATCGGCACGCGCATGGAGGTCGACCCCGAGCTGATCGTCCCGGACCCGGACAAGAGCCTCGACGAAGGCGCCATCCACCCCTGGTCGCACGGCCACACCAAGGACTACTTCGGCCGCTTGATCGGCGCCCTCGCGGACGCCCTGGGCTTCCGCACGGACATCCCCTTCGCGGGTCTGCCGCAGCGTGCCAAGAAGGCCCTGCTCCACGGCCACAAGACCCAGGTCGAGGTCCGCTACCGCAACCGCTACGGCCGTGAGCGCCGGTACACCACGGCCTTCGAGGGCGCCGTCCCGTTCGTCAAGCGCCGGCACAGCGAGGCCGAGAGCGACTCCAGCCGCGAGCGCTTCGAGGGCTACATGCGCGAGGTGCCCTGCCCGACCTGTTCGGGTACGCGCCTGAAGCCGATCGTCCTCGCGGTCACGATCATGGACAAGTCCATCGCCGAGGTCTCCGCGATGTCGATCAGCGACTGCGCGGACTTCCTGGGCGAGCTGAAGCTCACCGCCCGCGACAAGAAGATCGCCGAGCGCGTGCTGAAGGAGGTCAACGAGCGGCTGCGCTTCCTGGTCGACGTCGGTCTGGACTACCTCTCGCTGAACCGCGCGGCCGGCACCCTGTCCGGCGGCGAGGCCCAGCGCATCCGTCTGGCCACCCAGATCGGCTCCGGCCTCGTCGGTGTCCTGTACGTCCTCGACGAGCCGTCCATCGGTCTGCACCAGCGCGACAACCACCGGCTGATCGAGACCCTGGTCCGGCTGCGCGACATGGGCAACACGCTCATCGTCGTCGAGCACGACGAGGACACGATCAAGATGGCCGACTGGGTCGTCGACATCGGCCCCGGCGCCGGTGAGCACGGCGGCAAGGTGGTGCACAGCGGCTCCCTGAAGGAGTTGCTCGCCAACGACGAGTCGCAGACCGGGCAGTACCTGTCCGGCAAGAAGGCCATCCCGCTGCCCGAGATCCGCCGCCCGCTGGACCCCTCCCGGCAGCTCACGGTGCACGGCGCCCGGGAGAACAACCTCCAGGACATCGACGTCTCGTTCCCCCTGGGCGTGTTCACCGCCGTCACCGGCGTGTCCGGCTCCGGCAAGTCGACGCTGGTCAACGACATCCTTTACACGCACCTGGCCCGCGAGCTGAACGGCGCGCGGAGCGTGCCCGGGCGGCACACGCGCGTGGACGGCGACGACCTCGTCGACAAGGTCGTGCATGTGGACCAGTCGCCCATCGGCCGCACCCCGCGCTCCAACCCGGCCACGTACACCGGCGTCTTCGACCACATCCGCAAGCTGTTCGCCGAGACCACCGAGGCGAAGGTCCGCGGCTACCTGCCCGGCCGCTTCTCCTTCAATGTCAAGGGCGGCCGCTGCGAGAACTGCGCGGGCGACGGCACCATCAAGATCGAGATGAACTTCCTCCCGGACGTCTACGTCCCGTGCGAGGTCTGCCACGGTGCCCGGTACAACCGGGAGACCCTGGAGGTCCACTACAAGGGCAAGTCCATCGCCGAGGTCCTGAACATGCCGATCGAGGAGGCCACGGCGTTCTTCGAAGCGGTCCCCGCGATCGCCCGGCACCTCAACACCCTGAAGGACGTCGGCCTCGGCTACGTCCGGCTCGGCCAGGCCGCGACCACCCTGTCCGGCGGTGAGGCGCAGCGCGTGAAGCTCGCCAGCGAGCTGCAGAAGCGCTCCACCGGCCGCACGGTCTACGTCCTGGACGAGCCGACCACCGGTCTGCACTTCGAGGACATCAGCAAGCTGCTGACGGTCCTGGCCGGGCTGGTCGACAAGGGCAACACGGTCATCGTCATCGAGCACAACCTCGACGTGATCAAGACGGCCGACTGGATCGTCGACATGGGCCCCGAAGGAGGCGCCGGCGGTGGCCTGGTCGTCGCCGAGGGCACGCCCGAGCAGGTGGCCGGGGTCCCGGCCAGTCACACCGGCAAGTTCCTGCGGGAGGTCCTCGGCGCCGACCGCGTCAGTGACGCGTCCTCGGTGAAGGCGCCGCGCAAGACGGCGGCCCGCAAGACGGTCGCCGCCAAGACGGCGTCGCCCCGCAAGACCGGGGATCCAGCGGATCGAGGCCATGTACGAGGAACACCTCCAGGAGGCGTTCACCCCCGTCGCCGTCCTCCCACTTCCCGCCCGCGTCCCTGGC
>NZ_JBEXSH010000108.1:0-15784 GCF_040613555.1 Streptomyces sp. NPDC006265 | reverse complement strand
GCTCCGGCCGACGAGCCCGCGCCCGGACCCGCGGGGTACCCCGACCCGGGCACGGATGCGCGCGCCGGGTCGCGTGCCGCGGCGCGCAACGGCTCGCACCGCAGGTCCGCACGCCGGCGCAAGGTGCGCTACGCCGAGCGCCCCGACAGCCCCATGCGGCGACTGCTCCCGCAGGCCTTGGTCGTCGCCTTCCTCGCGGGCGGCACCACGGCGTTCGTCGCCAAGGACAAGGCGATCGAGCTGAACGTCGACGGCGAGACGCGCACGCTGCACACCTTCGCCGACGACGTCACCGAACTGCTGACCGAGGAGGGCGTCGAGATCGGCGCCCACGACGTGGTGGCGCCCGGGCCCGGCACGGACATCAGCAGCGGCGACGAGGTCGCCGTGCACTACGCCCGTCCCGTGCGGCTCACCCTCGACGGACTCCGCCGTGAGCTGTGGACGACCGCCCACACGGTGGAGGGGGCGCTTCGGCAGATCGGGGTGCGGCAGGAGGGCGCGTACGTGTCCACCTCGCGCTCGCGGCGCATCGGGCGCGGGGGCCTCGCGCTGGACGTGCGGACCGAGCGCACGGTCACGATCATGGCGGACGGCCGCGCCCGCACCGTACGCACCAACGCGGCGACCGTACGGGAGGCCGTCGAGGAGGCCGGGATCACCCTGCACGGCCAGGACACCACCTCGGTCCCGCAGGGCAGCTTCCCGCGCGACGGGCAGACCGTGACCGTGCTGCGGATCACCGGCGGCAAGGAGGTCCGCGAGGAGCCGATCCCCTTCCAGGTGCGGCGCAGGGAGGACCCGACCCTGTTCCGGGGCACGGAGGTCGTGGAGCGGGCGGGCGAGCCCGGCCTGCGCCGGATCACCTTCGCCCTGCGCACGGTCAACGGCGTGCGGCAGAAGCCGCGTCAGATCAGGTCCGAGGTGGTGCGCGAGCCGCGCGCGCAGGTGGTGAAGGTCGGCACCAAGCAGCGCCCGGCCTCGGTACAGGGCGCCGACCACCTCGACTGGCAGGGCCTCGCGGCCTGTGAATCCGGCGGCCGGCCCGACGCGGTCGACTCCTCCGGCACCTACGGCGGCCTCTACCAGTTCGACACCGGGACCTGGCAGGCCCTCGGCGGCAGCGGGCGCCCCCAGGACGCCCCGGCGGCGGAGCAGACCTACCGGGCGAAGAAGCTGTATGTGCGGCGCGGGACCAGTCCGTGGCCGCATTGCGGGGGACGGCTGCGCGGGTAGGCCTCGACGCAGCCCCCCGTACCCTTGTCCCCGTGACCAGCAGCCCCACCCCCGACGCCCTTCTGGGCCCCGCCGACATCCGCGAGCTCGCGGCAGCCCTCGGCGTGCGCCCGACCAAGCAACGCGGACAGAACTTCGTGATCGACGCGAACACCGTCCGCCGTATCGTCCGCACCGCACGGGTGCGCCCCGACGACGTGGTCGTCGAGGTCGGCCCGGGCCTCGGGTCGCTCACCCTCGCACTGCTGGAGGCCGCCGACCGGGTCACGGCGGTGGAGATCGACGACGTACTGGCCGGCGCCCTGCCCGCGACCGTCACGGCCCGCATGCCCGAGCGCGCCGACCGGTTCGCCCTCGTCCACTCGGACGCCATGCACGTCACCGAGCTGCCGGGCCCCGCCCCGACCGCGCTGGTCGCCAACCTGCCCTACAACGTGGCCGTCCCGGTGCTGCTGCACATGCTCGACACCTTCCCGACCATCGAGCGCACCCTCGTCATGGTCCAGGCGGAGGTCGCCGACCGGCTCGCCGCCCCGCCCGGCTCGAAGGTCTACGGCGTCCCCTCGGTCAAGGCCAACTGGTACGCCGAGGTCAAGCGCGCCGGTTCCATCGGGCGGAACGTGTTCTGGCCCGCGCCCAACGTCGACAGCGGCCTGGTCTCCCTGGTCCGCCGGAGTGAGCCGCTGAAGACGACGGCATCCAAGCGCGCGGTGTTCGCCGTCGTCGACGCGGCGTTCGCCCAGCGCCGCAAGACGCTGCGGGCCGCACTCTCCGGCTGGGCCGGATCCGCCGCTGCGGCCGAGGAGGCCCTGGTCGCCGCCGGGGTCTCGCCGCAGGCCCGGGGCGAGTCGCTGACCGTGGAAGAGTTCGCGCGTATCGCCGAGCACAAGGCGAACCGCCACCAGGAGAAGGAGACCGCGTGAGCGTCACGGTCCGCGTCCCCGCCAAGGTCAACGTCCAGCTGGCGGTCGGCGCCGCCCGCCCCGACGGCTTCCACGACCTCGCCAACGTCTTCCTCGCGGTCGGCCTCTACGACGAGATCACCGTCACCCCGGCCGACGAACTCCGCGTCACCTGCGACGGCCCGGACGCCGACCAGGTCCCCCTGGACCGTACGAACCTGGCGGCGCGGGCCGCCGAAGCGCTCGCCGAGCGGTACGGCCGCAGCCCCGACGTCCACCTCCACATCGCCAAGGACATCCCCGTCGCCGGCGGCATGGCGGGCGGCAGCGCGGACGGCACCGGCGCCCTGGTGGCCTGCGACGCGCTGTGGGGGACCGGCGCCTCCCGCGCCGAACTCCTGGAGATCTGCGCCGAGCTGGGCAGCGACGTGCCGTTCAGCCTGGTCGGCGGGGCCGCCCTCGGTATCGGACGGGGCGAGCGGCTGACCCCCCTGGAGGTCGGCGGCACCTTCCACTGGGTGTTCGCGATGGCCGGGCGGGGCCTGTCCACCCCGGCCGTCTTCCGTGAGTTCGACCGGCTCGGCGAGGGCACGGACATCCCCGAACCGGTCGCCTCCGGAGAACTCCTCGCCGCCCTCGCCAAGGGCGACCCGGACGCGCTCGCCGCCGCCGTCTCCAACGACCTCCAGCCGGCCGCCCTCTCCCTCTTCCCGGAACTCGCCGGAACCCTGGCCGCGGGCCGGGCCGCCGGCGCCCTCACCGCACTCGTCTCGGGCTCCGGCCCGACCACCGCGTTCCTGGTCCGCGACCCGGAGTCGGCCGCCGCGGTGGCGCAGGCCCTGCTGGCGTCCGGGACGTGCCGGACGGTGCGCACGGCGTCGGGACCGGTCCCCGGGGCGACGGTGGCAGCCGCCGGATAATCACGTGCCCCGGCAGCCGCCCGTTGTCTAGGCTCCCCCGGTCGTCGACGAGGGGGAGCACAGGCGTGGAGCGACTGGTCGAGGCCGTGCGGCGCGGAGACCCGGACGAGGTCCGGGACCTGCTGGACGACGGGGCCGACCCGGACACCCTCGCGGAGGGCCTGCCGGTCCTCTGCCTGGCCGTGGCGGCGTACGACACACCCGTCGCCGAGGCGCTGCTCGACGGCGGTGCCGACCCCCTGCGCCCGCTGCCCGACGGGAGTACCCCGCTGACACGGGCCGTGGACGGCGGGGCACACCTCCTGTCCTATGCGCTCGCCACCAGCCGGATCCCGCTCTCGGCACCGGCCCGCGCAGACATGCTGGCCCGGGCCCGGCGGTGGGCCGAGGCGGGTGCGGAGGCCGAACTGCGCCGCATCACGGGCCTCACCGGGCCCATCGAGCGGATCAGGGTCGTGGACGACGAGATCGGCTGGTGGTGCGAGCAGCTCACGCTCGGCGGAACGACCGTGCGCGACGAGCACGGGGCGATCCTCACCTCCATGGAACAGCGCTACGGGATCCGTACGCCCTTCGACGAACTGGTGGACCGGGCCCTCGTCCATCCGGACCGTGGCCACGTGGTCTGGTCGGACGTGGTGTTCACCCTCGGCCGCCGGCTGGACGAGGAGACCTGGCAATGGACCCGGGACCTCCTCAACCACCCTGACCGGCTGCACCGGCTGCTCGCGGCGGAGATCCTGCTGTTCCTGATCCTCGGCGACCCCCTCAAGGGGGGTGATCCGTTCTGGGAGCGCGGCAGGGAGCTGGTGCCCTGGGCCGAACAGGAGGAGGACCCGGAGGTACTGGCCGCCCTCCTGAACGCGATGACCCACGACAGCGCCCCCGAGATCGAGGCCGTGGGACTGTCGCACCTCACCCACCCGGACCCGAGGGTGCGCTCCCGGGTGCCGGACACCCTGGAGCGCTCCCAGGTCCGCCCCGAGGGCCTCGCCACGGTGCTCACGCTGGCCGGTGACGAGGACTCCGGCGTGCGCGAGGCGGCGTGCCGCTGGCTCGGGCACTACCGGGGGAGTGAGCCCGAGGTGGGGGACGCCCTGGTCACCCTGACCCATGACGAGCGTCAGGAGATCCGCATCTGCGCCGTGTCCGGCCTGGCCTACCGCGACGATCCGCGCTGCGTAAAGGCCGAGCACCGGATCGGCCCCCGCGACCCGGATCAGCCGTTCGACGAGAGGCTGATGGACGTGTGGCGCTACCAGCGCCGCCGGGAGGACGCCGAGGGCTCCTGAACGCCCCGGCCGGAGCACCCCCGCGCGCGACTACCCTGGAGGGTCGATCCATCCCCCTTGGCAGGAGAGTAATGGCCGTCAACCTGGTCAATGTCGAGAACGTCAGCAAGGTGTACGGCACCCGCGCCCTGCTCGACGGCGTCTCCCTCGGCGTCTCCGAAGGGGAACGCATCGGTGTCGTGGGCCGCAACGGCGACGGCAAGACCACGCTCATCCGCATGCTCGCCAAGCAGGAGGACGCCGACACCGGGCGCGTCACGCACTCGGGCGGGCTGCGACTCGGCGTGCTCACCCAGCACGACTCCCTCGACCCCGAGGCCACCGTCCGCCACGAGGTCATCGGCGACATGGCCGACCACGAGTGGGCCGGTGACGCCAAGGTCAGGGACGTGCTGACCGGCCTGTTCGGCGGTCTCGACCTGCCGGGATTCCCCAGGGGGCTGGACACCGTCATCGGCCCGCTCTCCGGTGGTGAGCGGCGCCGGATCGCCCTGGCCAAGCTGCTCATCGAGGAGCAGGACCTGCTCGTCCTGGACGAGCCCACCAACCACCTCGACGTGGAGGGCATCGCCTGGCTCGCCCGGCATCTGCAGACCCGCAGGTCGGCGCTGGTGTGCGTGACCCACGACCGGTGGTTCCTCGACCAGGTGTGCACGCGCATGTGGGACGTCCAGCGCGGCGCGGTCTACGAGTACGAGGGCGGCTACTCCGACTACGTCTTCGCCCGGGCCGAGCGCGAGCGCATCGCCGCCACCGAGGAGGCCAAGCGGCAGAACCTGGTCCGCAAGGAGCTGGCCTGGCTGCGCCGCGGGGCGCCCGCCCGTACGTCCAAGCCGCGCTTCCGCGTCGAGGCCGCCAACGAGCTCATCGCGGACGTACCGCCGCCGCGGGACAGCAGCGAGCTGATGAAGTTCGCCTCCACCCGGCTGGGCAAGACCGTGTTCGACCTGGAGGACATCACCGTACAGGCGGGCCCCAAGGTCCTCCTCAAGCACGTCACCTGGCAGCTCGGACCCGGTGACCGGATCGGTCTCGTCGGCGTCAACGGCGCCGGCAAGACGTCCCTGCTGCGGGCCATGGCCGAGGCCGCCAGGTCCGATGGCGAGACCCAGCCCGTCGGCGGGCGCGTCCGCGTCGGCAGGACGGTGAAGCTGGCCTACCTGTCGCAGGAGGTCACCGAACTCGACCCGGCCACGCGCGTGCTGGAGGCCGTGCAGCAGGTCCGCGAGCGCGTCGACCTCGGCAAGGGACGCGAGATGACCGCCGGGCAGCTGTGCGAGACGTTCGGCTTCACCAAGGAGAAGCAGTGGACGCCCGTCGGCGACCTGTCCGGTGGTGAGCGCCGTCGGCTCCAGCTGCTGCGCCTGCTCATGGACGAGCCCAACGTCCTCTTCCTCGACGAGCCCACCAACGACCTCGACATCGAGACGCTGAACCAGCTGGAGGACGTGCTCGACGGCTGGCCCGGCTCGATGATCGTCATCTCCCACGACCGGTTCTTCATCGAGCGCACCACCGACCGGGTGTTCGCCCTGCTCGGCGACGGCGCCCTCAGGATGCTGCCGCGCGGCATCGACGAGTACCTGGAGCGGCGGCAGCGCATGGAGGAGGCCGCGGCCGCCTCGGCACCCGCCGCCGTGTCGCAGACCGCCGGCCCGGAGAAGAGCGCCGCCGACCAGCGCGCCGCCAAGAAGGAGCTCCAGAAGATCGAGCGGCAGCTCGACAAGGTCTCCGAGAAGGAGACCAAACTCCACGCCCGGATCGCCGAAAACGCCACGGACTTCACAAAGGTGGCCGAACTGGATACAGAGCTACGGGAGTTGGCCGGTCAGCGTGAGGAGTTGGAGATGCGCTGGCTGGAACTGGCCGAGGATGCGTGAAGGGTGCGTGAAGGCGCATAACGACGGCATCACGGGCCGGTCCTCCCTTGGGAACAGGGGGTGATCGGCCCGGTGTGCTGTCGGAACCTGGTGATAGAAAGAGGCGTCTTAGAACTTTATGAAGCGACTCTGAGCCCATCGTGTACCTCAGGGCGTGGCTAAAAATCAGTGATCGAACGGGGGAGCCGCTGATGACTCAGCCGCCCAGTCAGCCGCCGCACGGTGGCTTCGGAGCACCGCAGAACCAGCCGCCGCAGGGCGGTGGTTACGGGGCACCGCAGACACCGCCGCCGCCCCAGGGCCCGCCCCAGACGCCGCCGCCCCCGCAGGGCCCGCCGCAGCCGGGGTACGGCTACCCGCAGCAGCCCGGTCCGTACGGGCAGCCGGGGCCGTACAACCCCGGCCCCTACGGCCAGCCGCAGCAGCCGGGGCCGTACGGCCAGCCCGGGTACGGCTATCCGCAGCAGCCGCAGTACCCGGGCGCGCCCGGCACCCCGCCCGGAGGCGGCTCGAGCAACCCCTTCAAGGGCAAGCCCGCCCTGATCATCGGCGCCGCGGTCGCCGTGCTGCTCGTGGTCGCCGGCACCGTGTGGGCCGTCACGGGCGACGACGGGAAGGGCAAGAAGAAGCCCGTCGCCCAGAAGAGCGATGACGCCAAGCCCGGCTCCTCCGCCCCGGTCAACCCCGGCGACGGCAGCGGCGACGGCGGCGAGGACCCGGAGGACCTCAACGCGGGCCGCCAGGCCGGCGAGGCCAAGGTCCTCTGGTACAAGGAGGCGCCTGACGCCCCCGGTTCCGGTGCCGACGCCGACGGCATGTGGATCACCGACAAGACCGCGGTGAAGGCCGCCTACAAGCAGCTCTTCGCCTACAACGTCGGTGACGGCAAGCCGTCCTGGGACGCGATCACCTTCCCGCAGAAGATCTGCGCGACGACCCCGCAGAAGACGTCCGACGACAAGATCGTCGTCGCGTACATGAGCGGCAGCAGCGACCGCGCCAAGTGCAACCAGCTCCAGGAGATCGACCTCGGCACCGGCGAGAAGGGCTGGAAGGAACAGGTCGCCGACGGCGCCCTGTTCGACTCCACGCTCTCCGTCGAACTGTCCATCACCGGCAAGACCCTGATGGTGGGCCGCTCCCAGTCCGGCACGGCGTACGACGTCACCAACGGCGACAAGCTCTTCGACAAGAAGAAGTACGGCAACTCCTGCTTCCCCGCCGCGTTCGCCGGCGGCGAGAAGCTGATCGCCGTCTCCTCCTGCGGCGCCGGCACCGACAAGGAGCACGACGAGGTCCAGGAGCTCGACCCCACGACCGGCAAGGCCAAGTGGACCCAGCCGTTCGACAAGGGCTGGCGGGTCGCGCGCACCTACTCGGTCAGCCCGCTGGTCGTCTACAGCACCAACGAGGACAAGAAGGCCTGGAACATCTCCACCTTCACCTCCGGCGGCAAGTTCCGTTCGCAGGTCGGCTTCGACGAGGACTTCGCCCCCGAGTGCGGCTGGGCCATCCTCGAGCGCAACCTCACGGGCTGTCAGGGCGTCGCCGTGGACGACACCACGCTGTACCTGCCGACCAAGGCCACCACCGGCGCCAACGAGATCGTCGCGGTCGACCTCGCCAACGGCAAGGAGAAGTGGCGCGTGAAGTCGCCCTCCGACGAGTCGATGCTGCCGGTGAAGACCGAGGGCGGAAAGCTCATCGCCTACGTGGAACCGTCGTACGACGCGGGCGGGCAGATCGTGTCCATCCCGACCGGCGGCAGCAGCCACAAGCCGTCCAAGCTGCTGCAGAACCCCGAGGGTGCCGCGGACATCGAGAACAGCTTCTTCTCCAAGGACATCGACTGGGCCGACGGGCGCTTCTACATCTCGACGACCCGGCTGAGCGGGAACGACGACACGAAGGAGAAGTTGATGCTCGCCTACGGCAAGTGACTCTTCCTCCTCCTTCCGAGATTCCCCCGTCGCCCGTCCCCTTACCCGAGGTACCCACGTCATGACCCAGCCGCCGCCCCCGCCGCCCCAGCAGCCCCCACAGGGGGGCGGCTTCGGGCCGCCCCAGGACCAGCCGCCGCAGGACCAGCCGCCGCAGACGCCGCCGCCCGCGGCCGGGCCGAACCTCGGCAAGGCCCCGGAGCCGGGGTACGGCTACCCCCAGGCGCCGCAGGCTCCGCAGATGCCTCCGCCCGCCGCGCCGCAGACCCCGCCCACGCCTCCGCAGGGGTACGGGTATCCGCAGGGGGCTCCGGCGTCCCAGCCCCCGCAGCCCCCGCAGGCACCGCAGGGCCCGCCCGGCTACGGCTACCCCGGTCAGCAGCCGGGGGCGTACGGGCAGCCGCAGCAGGCGCCCTATGGCCAGCCGGGCTACGGCCAACCGGGCTATGGGCAGCCGGGCTATGGGCAGCCGGGCTACGGTCAGCAGCCCGGTTACGGCTATCCGCAGCAGGCCATGCCGCACCAGCCGCAGGCCGGACAGCCGGGCGGCGGCGGGAAGTTCAACGCCCAGATGGCGATCATCGTCGCCGCGGTCGTGGCGATCGCCCTGATCATCGGCGGCGGTGTCTGGTACGCCTCGTCCGGCAAGGACGAGGGCCGGCAGAACGACACAGCCGGCCAGAGCGGCGGCACCGGCGGCACGGACGACGACAACGGCGGCACCACCTCCGGCAAGGAGAAGGCGCCGTCCGACCCCAACGCCAAGGTCCTGTTCCAGGTCCCGGCGCCCGAGGTGAAGAACGACAGCACGGTCGTCGTCTCCGGCTCGTGGCTCACCGACAAGGCGTACGTCAAGAGCGGCATCGCCCAGATCGTCGGCTACGACCGCGACAAGGGCGGCGAGCTGTGGAAGCTGCCGCTGTCCGGGCCGGTCTGCCAGGCCAGCCGCCACGTCACCGACGACAACCTGACGGCGATCCTCTACCAGCCGGCGATGCCCACCAAGGCCGACCCCTCGCACGGGTGCAGCCAGATCGCGCTCATCGACCTCGACGCCGGCAAGAAGCTGTGGACGAAAACCGTCAAGACCGGTGACCAGCAGATCAACTTCGACAACATCACGATCAGTGGGAAGACCGTCGCCGTCGGCAGCACCAGCGGCGGCGCCGCCTTCGACGTCTCCGGCAAACTCCTGTGGAGCCCGAAGCCGACCGACTCCTGCTACGACGCCGGGTACGGCGGCGGCGAGAAGCTGGTCGCGGTGCGCAAGTGCGGCTCGTACGACCAGCGGCAGCTGCACATCCAGACCATCGACCCGAAGTCCGGGAAGGTGATCTCGGAGTACAAGATGGCCGAGGGCATCGAGTACGCCAGCATCGTGTCGACCAACCCGCTGGTCGTGGCCGCCGACGTCGGCGACTCCGCGGGCGACGGCAGCGGCATCTCCGACTTCTTCTCCATCGACGGCAAGACCGGCAAGCTGCGCACGCGCATCTCCGCGCCGGGCGAGCAGTTCGCGGCCCGCTGCGAGGGCATCACCCGCGTCGAGGCCTGCAACCTGCTGGCCGTCGGCAACGACCGGCTGTACCTGCCGACCGAGGAGCACGACGGCACCGGCAAGTACAGCCAGACCAACGAGATCGTCGCCTTCGACCTCGCCACCGGCAAGCAGACCGGGCAGCGTGCCGACGCGGGCGACGGCTACACGATCTCGCCGCTGCGCATGGACGGCGGCAACCTGATCGCGTACAAGCGTCCGCCCTACGACAAGGGCGGACAGGTCGTGAGCATCGCCGGGGGCAGCTTCAAGCAGACGACGCTGCTGCAGAACCCCGCGACGAGGTCGGTCCGCGACGTGGAGACCGACATGTCGCCGGAGTACTCCGAGTTCCTGTACGCCGAGGGACACCTGTACATGTCCAAGGTGTATGCGAGCAAGCGGTCGACGGTGCGGGAGAAGGAGTACCTGGCGGTCGGCTTCGGCACGAGCTGACCGGGCTGATCGGGCTCTGATCGGGTACTGACCGGTTCTTGATCGACTGGTGGCTGATGTGGCCCCGTCCCTGTTCAGGGGCGGGGCCACAGCTGTTTGGCGCGGTCAACCTGGAATGCGAGGAATTTCGGCGATCCGGGGCGATTCTCGCCGGTAGGGGGAGCGCAACGTCGAACAAGCGTGTAGCTTCCGGGGGCATGAAGGCGGGGGAGCCGGGGGGCTTCCATGGGGGGCTGGGGTGACTGGGGGGTTGCTCGATGGGAGTGCGGCTGATGGTGGTCGACGACCACCGATTGCTGGCCGAGGCGTTGGCTTCGGCGTTGAAGCTGCGGGGGCACCGGGTGCTGGCCGCGGCGGCGCCGGCCGCGGGGGCTGCGGAGCTGGTGATCACGCGGGCGCCGGAGGTGTGCCTGTTGGGGACGGCGGCCCCGGCCGAGCCGGGGGTCTTCGACCCGGTGGTGCGGATCAAGCGGGAGCGGCCGCAGGTGGCGGTGCTGGTGCTGGGGCCGGTGCCGAGCCCTCGGGGTATCGCGGCGGCGTTCGCGGCGGGGGCGTCGGGGTACGTCCGGCACGATGAGCGCATAGAGGGTGTCGAGCGGGCGATCATGAAGGCGCGCTCGGGGGAGGCGGCGGTGGCGCCCCAGCTGCTGCAGGGGGCGTTCAGCGAGTTGCTCAACCCGGCGGCCCAACCGGACGACGAGGGCCAGCGGTTGCTCCAGATGCTCACGCCGCGGGAGGTGGAGGTGCTGCTGCGCGTCGCCGACGGCGAGGACACCCGCCTCATCGCGGCGGGCATGGGCATAGCACCGTCGACGGCGCGTACGCATGTCCAGCGGGTGCTGATGAAACTGGACGTGGGTTCCCGCCTGGAGGCGGCGGCGCTGGCGGCCCGGACGGGGTTGCTGGACCGGGCGGGTGGCGCGGTGCGGCGCGATCCGTGAGGTGCGTGGAGGTCCGCGTCTGTTTCGCCTGACCGTCGGGTGTGGGTCGGGGCCGCGCCGTGTCCGTCCTCGGAACGGCGCGATGGGGGTAGCCCCTGCTCATCCTCGGGCTTCAGCCCGAGGTGCAAGTCAATCCACCGGCTCGTCGTGCTCCGGCTCAACCCCCGGAGGGGCCGGCGCCGCCGGCCGCAGCTTGAGCCATGCCAGGAAGAACAGGCCTAGCAGGAGCATCCCCAACCCGGTCCAGAGGTTGATGTTGACGCCCGCAGCCTTGTCGATGTCCGCGTCGGACGCCGTCAACCCCGCGATCGTCACGATGACGCCGTAGACCACGAACAGGCCGCCGATGATCCGCCGGATGTCGAACAGCCGCGCAGCGGTCGCCGACTTGCCCTGCAGCTCGGTGATGTCCCGCTGCAGGTCCTTCTCGGAGTGGGACTCGGACATGTGCGATCAATCCTCCGTCGGTCAGAACGAGAACGGGATGTAGCAGGCGGCGGCCAGGACGACCGCGCCCCAGCCCAGCAGCGCCGGCTTGCGGTACCAGGCCTCGTCCCCCGGCGCGGGCGGCTCCGCCATGCCGGGTGAGGTCGTGCCGTAGACCAGTCCCTGCAACTCCTCGGCCGGCTTGGGCGCCGTGAACAGCGACACCGCCACCATGACGACCGCACCCGCGACGAAGCCCGCGATCGCCGACACGAAGTTGGCCCCCTGGTCGGAGGGGATGTCGATGATGTCCTGCTGGTAGAGGACGAAGTAGTTGACCATCGCCGCGGTGGTGCCCGCGAGCAGCCCCCAGAAGCCCGACTTCATCGAAGCCCGCTTCCAGAACATGCCGATGATGAAGACGACGAACATCGGCACGTTGAAGAAGGAGAACAGCGTCTGGAGGTAGGCCATGATGTTCGAGAAGGACCGTGCGAGGAACGCCGTGCCGATGGAGGCGAGGACACCGACCGCGGTGATGAGCCGGCCGAAGCGCACGTAGTACTCGTCCTCGCGGCCCTTCACGACGTACTTCGCCCAGATGTCCGTGGTGAACACGGTGTTGAAGGACGACACGTTGGCCGCCATGCCCGCCATGAACGCCGCGAGCAGTCCGGTGACGGCGATGCCCAGCACACCGTTGGGCAGCAGTTGTTCCATCAGGTAGGGGATGGCGTCGTTGTACTGGAGGTCGGATCCGGAGGTGCCGATCTTCGGGACCAGTACCGCGGCGACCAGGCCCGGGATCATGACGAGGAACACGATGAAGATCTTGGGGAACGCGGCGATCAGCGGGGTGCGCTGGGCCGCCGAGAGGTTCTTCGCGGACAGCGCGCGCTGCACCTCGGCGAAGTTCGTCGTCCAGTAGCCGAAGGAGAGGACGAAGCCGAGGCCCAGGACGATCGTCAGCCAGTTCGCGCCGAGCGGGTTGTCGCTGCCGATGCCCGTGCCGCCCCAGGAGGTCATGAAGTCGGCGCCGTGGCTCTTCGTCAGGGAGTCGGACAGGCCGTCCCAGCCACCGACCTTCTTCAGGCCGAGGAACGTGATGGGGATGAGCGCCGCAAGGATCACGAAGAACTGGAGGACCTCGTTGTAGATCGCCGAGGACAGGCCGCCGAGGGTGATGTAGGCGAGGACGAAGAAGCCGGCGACGACGATCGCCACCCACTCAGGCCAGCCCAGCAGTGCCTCGACGACGATGGCCAGGGCGTAGAGGTTGACACCGGCGATGAGGATCGCGGCGAAGGCGAAGAGGATCGAGCTGAGGAGGTGCGCCGCCTTGTCGAAACGCAGGAGCAGGAACTCCGGCACCGAGCGGACCTTGGAGCCGTAGTAGAAGGGCATCATCACCAGGCCGAGGAAGACCATGGCCGGGATGGCGCCGATCCAGTACCAGTGCGTGGTGTAGACGCCGTACTGGGCGCTGTTGGCGGCCATGCCGAGGATCTCGGTGGCGCCCAGATTGGCCGCGATGAACGCGAGGCCGGTCACCCAGGCGGGCAGCGAACGGCCGGAGAGGAAGAAGTCGAGACTGGTCTTCACCGAGCGGCGGGCGGCGAAGCCGATGCCGAGGACGACGACGAAGTAGATGCCGAGGATCGTGTAGTCGAGCCAGTTCGTGGGGAGTCGCAGCTCGGCCGACAGATATGTGGGGGTCTGCATGAGCCCTCGCTTCGTTGCGTGAACCGATTCCACGCCGAATCTTCTTCTCCGCCTTTTAGCGGTTGAACACGTCCGATGACGCTCTTTGTTTGATTGTGATGTTGACGATTGGGGCGGGTCGTGTTTAGGTATGTTGGGTTCTGTTTGAAGGACAAGGAGTCCGGCGTGAAGAAGACCTCGACCCGACTGGCCGACGGTCGCGAGCTCATCTACTACGACCTGCGTGACGACAGCGTGCGGGACGCGACCGACCGCCGGCCGCTGGACCGCACCGTCACCACGTCCGAGATCCGCCGCGACCCCCTGCTCGGCGACTCCGTCGCCATCGCCTCGCACCGCCAGGGCCGCACCTACCACCCCCCGGCCGACGAATGCCCCCTGTGCCCCTCCGAGGGCGACCGGCTGAGCGAGATCCCGGACTCCTCCTACGACGTCGTCGTGTTCGAGAACCGCTTCCCCTCGCTCGCCGGCGACTCGGGCCGCTGCGAGGTCGTCTGCTTCACCTCCGACCACAACGCGTTCTTCGGCGAACTCACCGAGGAGCAGGCGGGCCTGGTGCTGGATGCGTGGACGGACCGCACGTCGGAGCTCTCGCACCTCCCCTCCGTCGAGCAGGTGTTCTGCTTCGAGAACCGGGGCGCCGAGATCGGCGTGACCCTCCAGCACCCCCACGGGCAGATCTACGCCTACCCCTTCACCACGCCCCGCACCGCCCTGATGCTCCGCTCGGTCGCGACCCACAAGGAGATGACCGGCGGGCAGAACCTCTTCGACGCCGTCCTGGAGCGTGAACTCGCCGGTGAGCGGGTCGTCCTGGAAGGTGAACACTGGGTCGCCTTCGTGCCGTACGCCGCGCACTGGCCGTACGAGGTCCACCTCTACCCCAAGCGCCGCGTGCCCGACCTGCTCGGCCTGGACGAGGGGGCGCGCACAGAGTTCCCCAAGGTCTATCTGGAACTCTTGAGGCGCTTCGACCGGATCTTCGGTGAGAGCGATTCCCCGACGCCGTACATCGCGGCCTGGCACCAGGCACCGTTCGGCGCGCTGGAGGAGTTCGACGGGGTCGTGCGCGAGGACTTCGCGCTGCACCTCGAGCTTTTCACCATCCGCCGCACTTCCGGCAAGCTGAAGTTCCTCGCGGGTTCCGAGTCCGGCATGAACGTGTTCATCAACGACGTGCCGCCGGAGCGCGCGGCCGAGCGACTGCGAGAGGTAGCGAGTTCATGAGCGGGAAGTACCTGGTGACGGGCGGCGCGGGATACGTCGGCAGCGTGGTCGCGCAGCACCTGCTGGAGGCCGGTCACGAGGTCGTCGTCCTCGACAACCTCTCCACGGGCTTCCGCGAGGGCGTCCCCGCGGGCGCGACGTTCGTCGAGGGCGACATCCGCGACGCCGCCAAGTGGCTGGACCCCTCCTTCGACGGCGTGCTGCACTTCGCCGCGTTCTCGCAGGTCGGCGAGTCGGTCGTGAAGCCGGAGAAGTACTGGGACAACAACGTCGGCGGCACCATGGCGCTGCTGGCCGCGATGCGCGAGGCCGGCGTCCGCAAGCTGGTCTTCTCCTCGACGGCCGCGACGTACGGCGAGCCGGAGCAGGTCCCGATCGTCGAGTCGGCGCCCACGTCCCCGACCAACCCGTACGGCGCCTCGAAGCTCGCGGTCGACCACATGATCACGGGCGAGGCGGCGGCGCACGGCCTCGGCGCGGTCTCCCTGCGCTACTTCAACGTGGCGGGCGCGTACGGCGCGTACGGCGAGCGCCACGACCCCGAGTCCCACCTGATCCCGTTGGTCCTCCAGGTCGCGCAGGGCAGGCGCGAGGCGATCTCGGTCTTCGGCGACGACTACCCGACGCCGGACGGCACCTGCGTGCGTGACTACATCCACGTCGCGGACCTGGCCGAGGCCCACCTGCTGGCCTTGACGGCCGCCGCGCCCGGCGAGCACCTGATCTGCAACCTCGGCAACGGCAACGGCTTCTCGGTCCGTGAGGTCATCGAGACGGTCCGCACGGTGACGGGCCACGCGATCCCGGAAGTGGTCGCCCCGCGCCGGGGCGGCGACCCGGCGGTCCTGGTGGCGTCGGCCGACACGGCCCGCGAGAAGCTGGGCTGGAACCCGTCCCGCGCGGACCTCGCGGGGATCGTCGCGGACGCGTGGGACTTCGCGCAGAACATCTCAAGGGAGCAGTAGTGGGCGCACAGCAGGTGCGGGACGGTTTCGAGGAGCTCTACGGAGCCGTCCCCGAGGGTGTCTGGGCGGCCCCGGGCCGCGTCAACCTCATCGGTGAGCACACCGACTACAACGACGGCTTCGTGATGCCCTTCGCGCTGCCGCACACCGCGGTGGCGGCCGTCTCCCGGCGCACGGACGGCGTGCTGCGGCTGCACTCGGCGGACGTCGAGGGCGGGGTGACCGAGCTCCGCATCGACGACCTGGTCCCCGGGTCGGACAAGAACTGGACGGCGTACCCGGCGGGCGGGCCTCCTCGGAGTCGAGCAGCGACTGCTCCGGGGCGCCGTCCTCGCTGACC